>CAZPTW010000099.1:0-8893 GCA_964589235.1 uncultured Smithella sp.
GTCGGCCAGATAATGGTAGGCGGCGGGGTTTCGGGAAAACAGACGTGCCAGTGCGGGAAGAATGACATTCAAATAGATGTGGTAGAGACCTTTTAAAAACCGGTTTTGCATATGCGTCATTTCCAGCACCATCACCTGTCCACCCGGCACGACCACCCGAAGCATTTCCGACAACGCGCGCCCGCGGTCGGGGATGTTACGGATACCGAACGCCATGCCGGCGACATCGAAAACGTCATCGGGGAAGGGGAGATCGGTGGCATCGCCCTGAAGGATTGCCACGCGGTTTTGGAGCTTGTTTTTCAGCGCTTTGTCGCGAGCAGCCTCCACCATGGCCGGGACAAAATCCAAACCGGTCACGGTGATTTTTGGGTGGTGGCAGGCGGCGGCCATCGAGAGATCCCCTGTGCCGCACGCCACATCGAGGAAGCGATACGTGTCAAAGAAACGCATTTTTCTTGCGGTGAATCGACGCCAATAAACATCCCGCCTGAGACTCAAGAAACGATTCAGAAAGTCGTACTTACCGGTGATGGTGGAAAAAATTTCCCGCACCACCAGGATGCGCTCCTGATCGGAGATGTTTTTTACGGAGGGATATTTGCCGTTCATCCTTTGCTTGGCTCCATGTCGTCCAGGGCGCCTCTATCAGTGATAACCGGCAAAAGCAAGGAGAAATCACTTGAAATTCAAACGACGATTCCGTATGAAGACAAATGCTGTCATCTTGAATTTTAATTCCACTGGCACATTGGCTTTCGATGCGCTGCCCGCGCCGTCGGCCGAGAATAAGGGTGAACGATGCCGATAGGGGATGTATCTTTTCCGTCATCCAGTCAAACGGTTTCCAAATATCTCGTCGGGATAAGTGTGATTGTCTGCCTGTTGATTTTGTCCATTTTTTGGGGGTTTCATTGGCGGTCCGAAGACTTGTTCCGAAGACAACTGATCAACAATGGGAGATCGTTTTTCGAGGGCATCGTCATGACACGCTTTTGGATCGCCTCACACCAAGGCGTCTACGTCAAGAAAAGCCCGGTTGAGGATGTCAATCCGTATCTCAAGGGGATTGCCGGATTGAAAACCGAGATCAAAGACGAGGACGGCGAAATTTACATTTTGAAAAATCCGGCGCTGGTCACCCGCGAGATATCGCTCATTGCCGATCAAAAAGGTCTTTTTAAGTTTCATATTACCAGCCCGAACCCCCTCAACCCGGCCAACGCCCCGGATGATTTTGAACGACGGGCGATTGAAGATTTCCAGCGTGGCGCCAAGGAAGCTTTCATTTTTGAAGAGAATGGGAAGAACGTTTCTTTCCGCTATATGGCGCCGCTTGTGATGGAAGCATCCTGCCTGCGCTGTCATGCCGGCCAGGGGGCTCGAATTGGGGATATCCGGGGAGGCATCAGCGTGCGTCTTCCGGCGGAGGACGTTTTGAGACAAACGCGCTCAAACAGCGTTTACTTGGCCGCCTCCGCGGTGGGGATCGTCGTGATGATGGCTTTGATCGTTTATTTCACGGCCAGGTATTTCATTCGAGATCTCAATGTGGCGGAGCAAAAGCTTTTCAACCTGGCGACGACGGACGCTTTGACAGGTGTCTATAACCGGCGTGAAGGCTTTCGTCTCATCGAAGTGGAAACCCTTCGCGCCCGACGGACGCAAACGCCTCTTTGCGCCCTGATGCTCGACATTGATCATTTCAAGAAGATCAACGATCCGTATGGACATCAGGCCGGGGATGACGTCCTCAAGGGAATGGTTGCCATCATCCAAAAAACGCTTCGAGGCTCCGATATGATCTGTCGTTATGGCGGAGAGGAATTTCTCATTTTGGCGACCGAGACAAATATAGAGAACGCCAAAATACTGGCAGAAAGACTTCGCGGCTCTTTGGCAAGCCAGATTATCCCGGCGGGGCCAGAGCTCGTTCATGTGACGGTCAGCATCGGATTGGCCGATTATCAACCCCCGGAAACTTACGAACATATGATTTTCCGCGCCGACCAGGCGCTTTACCAGGCCAAAAGCAACGGGCGAAACCGCGTCTGTGTCGGCTAGAAAAAAAACCGCCGGCCTTTTGAAGGCCGGCGGGTTGGGTCGGTTTTTAAGCCGTTTTGATGGGAACCTTGGTCCCTTTGGCTTTGGCTGTGGCGCTTTTCGGGATCGTGATATTGAGCACACCGTTTTTGAAGCTCGCTTCGGCTTTTCCTGCCTCAATTTCCGCAGACAAAGGAATCACCCGGTTGAAGGCCCCGTAGGATCGCTCCATGTAATAGTAGTTTTTCCCTTTGTCCTCTTTTTCTTCCTTCTTTTCGCCTTTGATGGTGACGGCGTCGTTCGTTACGGTGACATCAATATCCTTTTCCTCCACCCCGGGTAAGTCAGCCCGGATAATGAACTCTTTTTCGCTTTCTTTGACATCCACGGAAGGCATGAAACCTTCGGTGCCGCCGAACAGCCTTCGCGGGGCAATGTCAAATCCGGAGAAGAAATCGTCAAACAAATTGTTCATTTGACGCTGCAACGAATAGAAGGGATGATCGACATCACTTCCCGCAGCACGATACACGCTCGGTAATAAATTGCGAATCTTCATGATCATGTCCTCCTAATAATTGAATTTTGTTTTGGTCCCGCGGCAGCGGGACATCCCACCTTGAGCCGATGGGCCGCAAGCTTAAGCCCCTCGGCCCTCTTTTAAGCCGCCGAAATGGTGATCTTTTTCGGTTTGACTTTTTCCATTTTCGGCAGCTCCAGACGCAGCACGCCGTTTTTGACGGTGGCGACAATCTTGTCCCGGTCGATTTCGTCCGAGAGCGTGAACACCCTCTCATAATCGCCGATTTCATATTCTGCGTACATCATCGTGGCATCCGCGATGCGTCCGTTTTCCACCCGGCCGGTGATCGTCAAGAGGTTCTTTTCCAGCTCGATATCCACTGACTTTTCATCGACACCGGGCATGTCGGCGATCAAAAACAACGCGTCTTTGTTTTCGTAGATATCCACGCGCGGCACGAACGTCTTCACGTTGCGAATTCGCTCGGTCGCAGCAATGTTTTCAGTTTTCTGCAGGTCTTTATCGATCATCGTTTGAGACCTCCTTTCTATTTAATCTTGATTTTCTTGGGCTGATCTTCCTCGGCTCGCGGCAACGTGATGACCAAAACGCCTTTTTCATATTTCGCTTCAACGGCTTGGGCGTTGATCTGATAAGGAAGCTGAATGCTTCGTTTGAAACTTCCCGTGGCTCTTTCCTGTCTGAGGTACACTTCGCCTTCCGTTAGAGGAGTATCAGCCAGTGTGGCGGCGATCGTCAAAACGTCACCGGTGACCGAGATATCCAGTTTATCCGGGTCAATGCCGGGCAGTTCGGCCGTCACGATCGCGTTTCGGTCTTTTTCCCAAATGTTGATGGCTGGATAATCCTGAGGCGCCTTTTGTCCAACAGCGGAAAAAAGCCGGTTCATTTCCCTTTGCAACTGCAGCATCTCCGGTAGAAGTCCGGAAAGCGTCCTGGTTCTCCATAAAGTTGGGCTGAACATAACCTTTCCTCCTTTTTGACATTTAATTTTATAACTGATTGCTCTTATTGGATTTTTTTCGCTTTCGGACTAAATATAAGAATGAAAAACGGTCTGTCAAGGGAGGTCTTTCCCCGCATCTCAAGGCGCACGTGGACCGCTTAAAAGTCAAGGCGAAACGGCGAGAAAAAACACCCGCGTGCCCTTGACAGCCCAAAAGCGCGTTCATATATTAGCCGCGCTTTAAGCATCGGTTTATTAAGGAACACCGGGAAGATCGCCATGAAAGATCACATCGTGAAAATATTCCGGGAAAGCAGCCGGGTCAAGGAGGCTTTCATCAACGACAATCTGGGGAAGTTGGCCGATGTGATTGAGGTGATCACGGCCGCTTTGCAGGCGGGAAACAAAATCATGATATTCGGCAATGGAGGGTCCGCCGCGGATGCCCAGCATATCGCCGCGGAATTCGTAAACCGGTTCATCATCGAGCGGCCTCCGCTTCCGGCGATCGCTTTGACGACTGATTCATCTGTTCTGACGAGTATCGGCAACGATTACGATTTTTCAGATATCTTCGCCAAACAGATCCGTGCGTTGGGGCAGGAAGGCGATATCGCCTGGGGGATCAGCACAAGCGGCAATTCGCCCAACGTGCTGAAGGCTTTGGAGGCAGCCAAGAAAATGGGGCTTGTCACGGTGGCTTTCACCGGTAAGGATGGAGGGGCGATCGCCCGAATGGCCGATTACGTTTTAAACGCGGCCTCGTCGAGCACCGCCCGTATCCAGGAGACGCACATCACGGCAAGTCACGCGATCTGCGAACTGGTGGATATGAAGTTATTCCAGAGGCCGGACATAAAATAACACGAGCGGGAGTGGAAGTGAAAACGAAAAAAGATCATCCGGACAAAAAAAACAAGACGCAAGACGAAGCGACGTCCCTTCAGGTGGAGGAATCGGTTGCAGATGAAAAACAAAACTTGAAGGAAGCGCTGGAAGCCAAGGAGAAAGAGGCGAAAGACTACTACGATCGTTACCTGAGAGCGGCAGCCGACCTGGAAAATTTCAAAAAACGTGCGGCAAAGGAGAAGGCCGACACGATTAAATACGGTAAGGAAGAAATTATTCGAGACATTTTACCCTTCCTGGACAGTCTGGACCGCGCGCTCGAACATGCGGACGCATCGGATGCGAAAACCTTCAAAGAAGGGTTGGCGCTCATGCAGGATCAGCTTTTGTGTTGCTTGAAAAAGCATGGCGTGGAACGTATCGACTGCGCCGGGGCGAATTTCGATCCAACCCTTCATGAGGCCTTGATGCAGATGGAAAGCGACGCGCATGAAGACAATCAGATCGTTCATGAAATGGAGAAGGGGTACACACTCAATGGCAGATTGATCCGGCCGTCGCGGGTTTGTGTTTGCAAGAAGACAAATAAAGAAAAAAAGGAATGTGAAATCAACGAGGAGACTGGAGAATAAGGAGGAATAACCATGGGAAAGATTATCGGAATCGATTTGGGAACCACGAACTCGTGCGTGGCCATCATGGAAGGCGGCGATCCTGTTGTCATCGCCAATCAGGAGGGCAACCGCACGACGCCGTCGATCGTCGCGATCACTGAAAGCGGCGAACGGCTGGTGGGGCAGGTCGCGAAACGTCAGGCCATCACAAATTCGGAAAATACCGTCTACGCCGTCAAAAGGCTGATCGGTCGTAAATATAATTCCAAGGAAGTGCAGTATGACGTCAAGATCACCCCGTACAAGATTACGGAGGCTCCAAACGGCGATGCGCAGGTCAGTATCCGCGGGAAAAATTATTCGCCGGCGGAAATCTCGGCGATGATCCTCACCAAAATGAAGCAGACGGCCGAAGACTATCTCGGCGAAAAAGTCAAGGACGCCGTCATCACGGTGCCGGCCTACTTCAATGACTCCCAGCGTCAGGCCACCAAGGATGCCGGACGTATCGCGGGCCTCAACGTGCTGCGCATCATCAACGAACCGACGGCCGCGGCACTGGCCTACGGGTTGGACAAGAAGAAAGATGAAAAAATCGCTGTTTTAGATTTGGGCGGCGGCACGTTCGATATTTCTATTTTGGAGCTGGGCGACGGGGTTTTTGAAGTCAAATCCACCAACGGAGACACACATTTGGGCGGGGAAGACTTCGATCAGCGCGTCATGGACTATCTGGTCAGTGAATTCAAGAAGGATCAGGGCATCGATCTGAGGAACGACAAGATGGCCCTGCAGCGATTGAAAGAAGCGGCGGAAAAAGCCAAGATGGAACTTTCAACGACGATGGAAACGGACATCAATCTGCCGTTCATCACGGCCGATGCCTCCGGTCCGAAACATTTGAATGTCAAACTGACGCGCGCGAAACTGGAATCGCTGGTGGAAGATCTCATCGACAAGGTGACAGGCCCCTGCATGACGGCCCTGAAAGACGCCGGAATGACGGCCAAAGATATCGACGAAGTGATCTTGGTCGGCGGGATGACCCGCATGCCGCGCGTTCAACAGAAGGTCAAGGAGATCTTCGGCAAAGAACCGCATCGCGGGGTAAACCCGGATGAGGTCGTCGCCGTCGGCGCGGCCATTCAAGGCGGGGTCCTGGCCGGTGACGTGAAAGACGTATTGCTTTTGGATGTTACGCCCTTGTCTTTGGGGATCGAAACTTTAGGCGGTGTGATGACACGTCTCATTGAAAAGAACACGACGATTCCGACCAAGAAAAGCCAGATTTTTTCCACGGCGGCGGACAATCAGCCGGCGGTGAGTATTCACGTCCTGCAGGGCGAACGCCAGATGGCCGCGGACAATCGGACGCTGGGCCGCTTCGAACTGGTGGGCATTCCCCCTGCGCCGCGGGGTGTGCCGCAGATTGAAGTGACTTTTGATATTGATGCAAACGGCATCGTTCACGTCAGTGCAAAGGATTTAGGGACCGGTAAAGAACAGAGTATCAAGATCACAGCGTCAAGCGGTTTGAGCGAGGCGGAAATTGAAAAGCTGATCAAAGATGCCGAGGCGCACGCCGAAGAAGACAAGCGCCGGAAGGAATTAATCGAAGCCCGTAACCATGCCGACTCGCTTGTGTACTCTGTGGAGAAGAACATCAAGGAATTCGGCGATAAGGTCGATGCGTCTGAAAAGTCCAAAATCGAAGACGCCATCGCCAAGGTGAAAAAAGCGATGGAGGGAGACGATCTTGATGCCATTCGCAAGGCCCAGGATGAATTGATGAATGCGTCCCACAAACTCGCGGAGGCGATGTACGCCAAGACAGCCGGTGGGCCGTCTGCGGGTGCAGGCGCTGCGGGAACGGATTCTTCCGCCGGGAAGAAAGATGACGATGTCGTGGACGCCGATTTTGAAGAAGTGAAGAAGTAGCCATCTGAAAACCGAAACGCCCGACGCCGTGGCCTCGGCGTCGGGCGTTTTTTATATCGACCCCCCTCTAAAAATATTATAAAATATTGACCGTCCGAAAAGGAGGGAATAATGAGCAAAATGCGCTGGGGCTCTGCGTCGAGTTTGTTATGTTTGGCGATATGCTTTTGGTGGCTGGGACTCATGAATGGGGTTGTTGTGCCGGCTCATGCCGAAGAAAAATCCGCAGTCGTGCAAACAGCCGCCGAATCGACCGCCGTCAACCGAAGCGCCGTGGGGTGTCTTTTGCCTCTGTCCGGCCGTTTTTCCGAAATGGGTCATAAAGCGTTGGATGCCTTCCTGCTTTCTTCGGAGGTTTTTAAACGGGGGGGGCAGGTTCCTTGGAAGCTCGCCGTCGCCGACACCGGAAATTCCGCCGAGCGCGTTCGGGAAGCCGTCGCATATTTGGCGGATCAGGCGCGCGTGATGGCGATCATTGCCGCGGTTGGCACGGCTGAAGCGGTGGAGGCGGCCCGGGAAGCGGAAAAAAGAAAGGTTCCGCTGATTTTAATCGCTTCCAGGGAAGGGGTGACGCAAGGATATGAGTATGTTTTTCAGCATTTCCTCACGCCGAGGCAGCAGATGCAGGCTCTGGCGCGATATGCTTTAGACCGGTTGAATGTGGCGATTTTCTCGATTCTCTATCCACAGGATGAATATGGAGAGGAAATGGCTCGCCTGTTTCGTCAAGAAATCCAGAAAGTGGGAGGAAAGATCAGCAAATCCGTCTCCTACAGCAAGACGCAGACGGATTTCACCGAACAAATCGAAAAGTTGTCGGGACAGAAGGCGATGACACCCAGACGCATGTATGCGACGCCGGGCGAAGCGAGGAAAAAAAGTTTTGTGGATTTCGAAGCGCTCTTTATCCCGGATTCTCCGCTGAGATTGAAAATGATCGCTTCCCAACTGGCTTTCCACGATATGAAAGGAATTGTGCTTCTAGGAACCAGTTTGTGGAATACGCCCGACTTGATGAAAAAAGGTTCGGAGTATTTGGAAGACGCCGTCTTCGTCGATAGTTTTTGGCCCAACGGTTTGCTTCCCGAAACCAATGATTTCGTCGATATTTATTATTCGGCCTATCGCCGGGAACCGGAGAATATTGAAGCGCTTTGCTACGATACGATGGAAATTGTTCTCGGCGTTTTGGAAGATGAACGTGTCAAAACGAGGGAAGATTTTAAAAAAACCCTTCTGGCTCTCGATCGATACAACGGGGCGACCGGTTCCACGTTTTTTCGCGGCAACCCTGTGGCTCACAAAAGCGCTTTCATCTTAAAAATTCAAAACGGCAAGTTGATGCAGGTGAGGTGAGGAAAGGAACAAGATCCATCATGAAAGTTCTTTTAACCAATGATGACGGGATTTACGCGCGCGGTTTGGCGGCGCTTTATGAGGCGCTGTCCCCGGAGATGGATTGTCTCATCGTCGCGCCGGAAATTGAGCAAAGCGCGGTCGGGCATGCCATCACGCTTTTTCGTCCTTTGATGGTCCGAAGCGCCACGAAAGCGGGTCGTTTCTTAGGTTACGCCGTTTGCGGAACCCCGGCGGACTGCGTGAAAATCGGCATCAAAGAGCTGGCCGCGACGATTCCCGACCTGGTGGTCTCCGGCATCAATCGCGGAGCCAATTGCGGGAATAATGTGATTTACTCAGGGACGGTATCCGCTGCGACGGAAGCGGCCATGATGGGGGTGACTTCGATCGCCGTGTCGCTCGACAGCCATAAAGAAGCGGATTTTACCGTTGCCGCGCGCGTCACTCGGCGGCTGGTGTATGCGATCGCCGCCGATTCGTCGCTGGCCGGTTGCGCCTTTAACGTGAACGTTCCTTGTTTACCGGAAGACCAAATTCGCGGCGTGGCGGTTGTCCGCCAGGGACGCGGCCGAACGATCGAAACGTTCGAAAAACGAGTGG
>CAZPTW010000100.1:0-8841 GCA_964589235.1 uncultured Smithella sp.
CCAGCTCCCCGCGGATTATCCGAGATTATGTCGTCGCTTCCCCCACCAAGGCCAAAACGGAAAAAACCATGCCGCCAAAAACGGACATGCCGACGGCGCCCGCACCCGCCGAGAAAATGACGGAGGTGCCGGCGACGGAAATGCAAATCGAACCGGTCGCGCCTATGGAAACATTCCCCGCGGTCCCTCCCGAACCGGACGCGGAAAAAATATCGCCGGAACCCGCGGCTTCGGCCCCGGAGATCAGCCTCTCCGAGGAAGAGCAAAAACCTGGTCCCGAAGAGAGCGAAGGAAAGCAAGAAACGTTGGATGACGAGGCCATTGCCGCCAAAATCGCCGCCTTTGAAAAGGAACTGGCCTTGGAATGTCCGATTTGTAAAACCAGTGTCTTAAAAGAGGAAAAAACGGCCGCCGGGAAAGTTTTTTATACCTGCACGTCGGAGAAGTGCAATTTCATCAGCTGGGGCAGGCCGCATCAGATTGCTTGCGTCCGCTGCAAGAATCCATTTACGGTCGAAATGACCGACGCCGAGGGTCATGTTTTCTTGAAATGCCCCCGAGCCACCTGCCAACACCGTCAGCCGCTCTCTACAGCCTCCTTGCCGACCGGCCCGGCGGGCGGTGTCAAGAAAGTGATCCGCAAACGTCTGGTCCGTCGAAAGGGATAGCTACTTGCGAATGACGCCCGCGAACATTTTTTCCCGTTCTTCCAGAAGGCATTTTTTCAGGGCGTCGGCCTCGAAAAGAGACCAGATGTTTTGACGGTCGACGTCGACGACGGTGCCCCCTTCAACCCGGAGGATGTTTTGCAAGGCCAGTTCATGGATCAGGGCCTCGATCTCCGCGGGATTTTTGCCGCTTTGCGCGGCAAGGAAGGGGATCTCCAAAACGATTTTAACCGGTTTCAAGTTCAGGAAATGAATCACGATCATCATGCGGGTCCAGAGACTCGTGAATTCCTCCAGCGTTTCGTTGGAGCGTTTCAGGCGTGAAGAAAATTCGCGAAGCATGGCGATGGCGACATCCTGGCTTTCGCGAATCAGATTTTGAAATGTTGCGGCATCGATCACGGCCAGGTGGCTGTCTTCCAAGGCCCTGGCCGTGGCGCTTCTTTGGATATCGATCAAGACCGCCATTTCTCCAAAATATTGCCCCGGGCCCAGTTCGGCGAGCGTCTTTTCAACCGAGCAGTCGGCGCGTTCCAAGCAAACCCGGCCGGTGAGAATGTAAAACATCTCCCGGCCTTTTTCGCCTTCGCTGAAGATGATGCTGTCTTTCGGATAGGTCCGGCCGAATTTTTCAAAAAGACGCTCCTCCACCTTCATCCGATCGGCGTGTGGGGCCAGCAGGGCGCGTTCCAGAAGCAGAAGGTTGCGCCGTTCATAAGAAGACATGATTTCCGCGCAAAATAAAAAAATCAATGCGATGTAGAAAACCCAAATCACCAAAATCACGACCGTCTCCAACGATCCGAAGATCAGATTGTATCGGGTGTAACGGGCCAGATACCACGTGAAGAACTGTTTGGCGACTTCCAGAAGAAACCCAAAGACGGCGGCGCCTGTCAGCGCCACGGGCAAACGAATTTTTACGGTCGGGATGATTTTGTAGACGGCCGTGACCAAAATCAAGACCATCGTATACGGGAGAATATAGCGCAAGACGATTTCCGCCGGAAGCGTCAAAGACACTTCCATTCCACCCGGCAATACCAGCGGAGACGCGGCGAAAAGTGTCGCGGCGTAAGTGATGAGCACGCTCAACCCCCCGATGACCCAGCCTAATGGAATCATGCCGAACGCCATCAGCTTGGAGGTGAAGTAGTTGCGTCTTTCTCGGGACCGAAAGATGATGTTCAGCGCCGATTCTATGGCATTGAAGATGGCCAAGGACAGCCAGACCAGACCCAAAACGCCGATCCACCCCAACAGCTGGCGTTTGCCTTCGATTTGTCCGAGTTGGATCAATACGGCATCGGAGAAATAAGGATGAAATCCCTTGATGGCGTTTAGAATGTCTTCCTGAATATGAGGGTTGGATGAAAAAAAGGACCCGGCGGCGATGATCGTCAAAAGAAAAAGGGGAATGACGGACAAAATGGTGTAGAACGCGATGGCCGCCGCTTGATTGTCGTCGCCGTTGCGGCTGAAGTTTCTGACGGCATCCGACACGACATCCCAAAATCCGGCCGCTTTCATCTGCACGGTTTCTCTGGATATTCCTCGCCGCGTTTTTTTGTCTTTTTCGTTCCGATCCATTCGGTGGTGTCCGCTTCTGACGTTGTATCTTCTCATTATCCTATAATGGAATGACATACAGGTCAAAGTCATAATTCGCGGCCGGGCCGGAGGGGACAGGCAAGGGGGAAAGGTGCAAAATCCAGTTGCAAACGGCATTCGGCTGGGTTATGAAAAAGATCATGAATTCATCACGTGCTTTTGCAACCTTGCTGATTTTTGTCTTTTTTCTGACGGCTTGTCCTTCATCACCACAGAACCATCAGACCGATCCGGGAGCCGACAAAGCGCCGGCCTACGGCGACATTCTAGTACGCGGCGACATAGGAGATGCAAGCAATCTGATTCCGATTCTGGCCTCGGATGCCTCGTCGCATGCCATAGCCGGCTTGATTTACAACGGTCTGGTCAAATACGACAAGAACATGAATATCGTCGGAGATCTGGCCGAGTCGTGGGAGATTTCCCCAAACGGTCTGGTCATCACCTTCAAGTTGAGGAAAAATGTGCGCTGGCACGACGGGAAACCTTTCACGGCCTGGGACGTTCTCTACACCTATCAGGTCACGATTGATCCGAAAACGCCCACAGCCTATTCCGGTGACTTCATGAAAGTCAAAAAGGCCGAGGTGCTCGATGATCATACATTCCGCGTGACCTACGACAAACCCTTCGCGCCTGCGCTCATCAGTTGGTCATCCGCCATTTTGCCGAAGCATCTTTTGGCGGGAAAGGATATCACCAAAAGTCCGTTGTCCCGCCGGCCCATCGGCACCGGACCTTACAAATTCAAGGAATGGGTGGCCGGGCAGAAGATCGTTTTGGTGTCTAATGAGGACTATTTTGCCGGTCGCCCCTATATCGACGGACGGATCAGTCGGATCATTCCCGACATGGCGACGATGTTTTTGGAGCTGCGTGCGCAAAACATCAGCATGATGGGGTTGACGCCGCTGCAATACACGCGTCAGACGGAAAACAATCTGTTTAAAGAAAATTTCAACAAGTACCGCTATCTCTCCTTCGCTTACACGTATCTGGGATACAATCTCACCCACCCTTTTTTTACCGACAAGCGTGTTCGTCAAGCCATGTCCTATGCCATCAATAAAGATGAAATCGTCAGCGGCGTGCTTCTGGGATTGGGGAAACCGGCGACCGGTCCTTTCAAACCCGGCACTTGGGCGTATAACGGGAACGTTAAAATTTATTCTTATGATCCCGCCAAGGCACGAGCGCTTTTGAAGGAAGCAGGCTGGGTCGATCAAAACGGCGACGGCATCCTGGAAAAGAACGGCAAGCCCTTTGTGTTCGAGATCTTGACCAATCAGGGCAACGAAACGAGACAGAAGTGTGCGGAAATCATTCAAAGACAGCTCAAGGAAGTCGGGATCAGCGTCAAAATTCGAGTGGTGGAGTGGTCCGCGTTGGTGACGAATTTTATCAACAAGCGGCAATTCGACGCAGTGATCTTGGGTTGGACGATCCCCCTCGATCCCGACGCCTACGATGTTTGGCATTCCAGCAAGACCGCGCCGGAAGAACTGAATTTTGTGTCGTATCGAAATCCGGAAGTCGACGAGATGCTCGAGAAAGGCCGCAGCACCTTTGATCCGAAAGAACGCAAAAAATACTACGACCGTTTTCAGGAAATTCTGGCGGAAGATCAGCCTTACACCTTTTTATATGTCCCCGATGAACTGATCATCATTTCCAAACGTTTTCGCGGCATCGAGCCCGCGCCCATCGGAATCGGGCACAACACCGAGAAGTGGTACGTCCCCAAGGACGAACAGAAGCTGACGATGAAACGCTAGTCTTCAAAGGGGACCGCCTTTCTCAAGCGAGACATCCGAACGATTGCTCTTTTGGCTTGTCTTGATGGATCGACTCGGCTTTTTTGGGGGGGGCTTCGGCCGACTCCCTTTCACCTCGAGCGTCCTGCTCCGTAGGAGAGACCTTTTAAGCTTTTTTTGAAGCGGGCCTCTTTTCGATATGGTTTCATTTTGTTGGTTTTCCGTGTCGCTTGGAATCGTCCTCTGTCTTCCAGGGTGAAAAAATAAATGCTTGACAATAGAACGTTCGTTCTATATACTGGCATCATGAAGAAAGCACGGGACATCAAATCCATCGAGCAAGCTTTGATGGGGTTCTACCGCAACCAGAGGCGCATGCCGACGTACGCGGAAATGATGGATCTTTTCGAGGTGCGTTCAAAAAGCGTTGTGTCCTATTGGATCGACAAGCTCGTTGAAAAAGGTATTTTGGAAAAAGACGAACAAGGCTATCTCACGCTTTCGGGGTTGTCGTTCGGCATTCCGCTGGTCGGCAATGTCACGGCCGGTCTGCCTGCCTCTGCAGAGGAGGCGCCCCGGGAGGTGGTGTCGATGGATCAGTATCTCATCGCCAGGCCGGAGATATCATTTCTTCTCCGGGTGACGGGAGATTCGATGGTCGGGGCGGGGATCATGGATGGAGATTTAGTCATCGTTGAACGGGGTCGGCTGCCCAAGAACGGCGATATCGTGCTTGCGGAAGTGGACGGCGAATGGACGATGAAATATTTTTATCGAAAAGGCCGGGAAGTGGTTCTAGAGGCGGCCAATCCCGCCTATCCCCCGATTTATCCCCGTGCCGAGCTCAAAATAGGCGGTGTGATCACCGCATCCGTCAGAAAATATCTGACGTAACCGGATCAGGAAATGGAGTTTAATTGTTATGCCTTCGTCAACGACTGGAACCTCTTCGATGCTCTTGGTGGTAAGCCAGACGGAAACCTCGACGTCCAATTCGGATGTCATAGGCCAGGTCATTCACGCCGCGCGCAAGGCCGACTGGGATGAGCTTATCGTCAAAGCGGATCGGGCTTCATCTTGGGCCGGCGCGGCGGCGCTCATCGCTGCCCTTCTTTATTTCGCCCCGATTATCTTCAGGATCGTCGCAAACTAGGCAGTCGCTTTGGGCCCGGTGACGAAGGGGGGGACATATTCTGGAAATCCCACCCTTCCGTCGACAGAATCCCCAAACGTTTATCGTCAAATGAAAATGAAAGGCTATCCCCCGCTTGTCGCGACTTTACCTTCTGGGTGACGCATGATTTTCGGGTTTACACGCTCCATGATAAAAAGCGCGGGATGTTTGTGTTTTTCCAGCCATCATGGATGATCGTGACGATGAAATGCGCAAGATCTTTCGGTAGATGAGCAAATAGCTTTCCTGCCGACGCAATATTGGGATGACATCGGCGGGGATCCTCCGGGACGAGACACCGTCTTTCACTTGGAGAAATCGTCCTGATCGGTCGCCAAAACGGAGACGTTTTGGGGTTGCCTCTTCGGGGTGGAACCGTCGTAAAATGAAATCTCATGGAAAATGAAGGCAGCCCCTGTAAGGTGGTCGTGTGGTCGGGTGGGGGATCATCACCGCTTTGCATAAGGACGTGTGGGCATGATCTAGTCGTTTTCGAGCGTGAGAGATCGCAACTGTCATCGACTCAAGTTCTGAAATACCGGCGCCGTTATCGATGGATGATCGGGGCTGCCATTGACTGGACGGCCATTTAAATACGTGACGACTTTACAGCATATCTTATGCCAAATATTTTTCTTCCCATCCGGCTTGAGGGGAGCGCGTATGTATTATTCAATATTATCAACATGTTGCGGCGGTATTTGATTTTTTTGATGATTGGGGCACATGTGATCACATTTGGAAACGTCCCCATTCCCTCGACTTTTTAGTGTCGTTTTGAGCAGGCTTGCCGGTCATTTTGGAGTACCTTTTGGGGAAATTGACGGGTCCGGGTCACCTTGGATAAATGGGAAAGACGAGGGTGATGTCGAAGAAGCGGTCGAAATATCCAATATTTTATCTACATTGAAAACACGTTTTTGGCCGCTTGCCAGACAAAAGGCTTCCAGTCCCACGTAAGGGTACCCTTTATATTCCATGTCACCGACGAAAAGCGGCCGAATGAGCCGGCGGGACTTTTCATCATGGCTTTTCAAATAGAGAATTTCGAGATGGGTCCGATGGTCGATGGCGTATTGAATCGCTTCAAGTTTATCCTTGCGGCTGAGCCTTTTGGCCGATTGAGCATACTGCATATCGGTGAGAAATTTCACCACCTGCCAATCCATTAGGATGTGGTGCTTCCTGATGGGCTGTTTGAGAATGATGCCGTCGAGCGTGGTGCAGCGGGAAAGCGCGACATACATCTGCCCGTGAGCGAAAGTCCCCCGCCCCACGTCGATGATGACGTTTTCGAACGTCTTGCCTTGGCTTTTGTGAATCGTTACGGCGAATGCCAGACGGACAGGGTATTGCTTGAAGGATCCCACCTGCTCGGTGTGCAGTTCATCTTTTTCGAGAAAAAAACGGTAAATCCTCCACAAATAGGGGGTGATCCGCGCCGTGCTGCCGTCATCGAGATCCGCGACGATGACGTCTTGGTCTTCATCGTCGCTTTCAAATTTTCGGATGCGTCCGATGGTGCCGTTGATCCACTGGCCGAGAGGATCATTGTTAAGCAGCATGATCTGCGCTCCCTTTTTGAGTTTCAACTCAACGGCTGTCGGCAAATATTCCTTCCCGAACTCGCCTTCGATGACGCCTTTGGATTTCCAGATCTTGCCGGGCAACTCGGCGAGTCGTTTTTCATTGATGGCATCCGCCAAATCGTTTGTGCTCGTGAGCGTGACATAAAAAGTTTCCTGGGGGGCTTCAAAACAGGGCCGACAACGTTGGTTGAGCCGTGCCAGATCCGCGTCCGTGATCGAGCGATTGCGAATGGCATTTAGGAGCCGAATGAATTCATCGTCTTTCTGTCGATAGACTTTTTCAAGTTCGATAAACTCGATGGAAAGCGTTTCAAAAACCCTTGCACTGAAAAAATAGGGGGTTTTGTAGTGGCTCTTGAATATGTCGCGTTCCGCCGACGCGACCACCGGGGGAAGCTGATATAGATCGCCGATAAAAATCATTTGCACGCCGCCGAAAGGCTTTTGTTCATCCGGACCGTTGAAACGCAGGAATCTGTCGATACAGTCGAGCAAGTCGGCGCGCACCATGGAAATTTCATCGATCACGATCGTCGAGAGTTTTTTGTATACGCTGGGTTTGTCCCGATCCGCTTTTTTTCGGCGTTTGATGGACGCGGGGGTGACGCTGGGTTTGAAATGAAAAAAAGAATGAATGGTCTGTCCTTCGATATTGACTGCCGCAACGCCTGTGGGCGCCAGGACGACGACTTTTTTCGAGGTGGTTTCGCGGAAATATTTCAGCAGTGTGGATTTTCCGGTTCCCGCCCGGCCGGTGATCAAGACGTTTTGGGGGGTTTCTTCCATCAAGGCAAGCGCCTGCTTGAATGGGGCGTTGAAATCGATCTGGTCTGTCTTCGGTGCGGCCTTCATGGTTTTTCCCTCTTGCAAGGCAGCGTAAGCATGAATTTGCATTCCGTTCAACAGGAATTGTGCCGCATCAAGCGGTGGAACCCAATCGGCCGATTCACTGATCGTACGGCCGGGTGCGCGAGGCCTTGAAGTTGGCCTTTTCTTGGTACATCAGCCGGTCGGCTTCGCGGATTCGTTGCAGCAGATGGTCTCCCGCGTTGGCGGTGGCGTAGCCCGCGGACAAACTGATGGGAAAGTCATTTCTGAGGTTGAAAAGGCGGACCGATTCATTGAGACGGTCGACGGCTTGGATGCAGGTGGCTTGATCCACAAGCGGCAGGAGGATCAAAAACTCGTCTCCGCCGACGCGCGCGATCATGTCCTCCGGGCGAAAGGTTTGTTTCAAAAGATTGGCGGCGGTTTGAATGTAGAGATCGCCCATGGCGTGGCCGGATTCATCATTGATCTTTTTGAGGTCGTTGAGATCGATCACGATCACGCTGATCGGCCGAAGCCGGCTGATGGCCAGACGTTGAATTTCCGCGTCCGAGTAGAAACGGTTGAAAAGCCCTGTCAGCGAGTCGTGGATGCTGATGAAGTGGAGATTTTCTTCGGCGCGCTTCTGCCCGGTGATGTCGCTGACGTGCATCAAAACACTGTCCGGCGGCGCGAAGGCGTATTTCACGATGACATAGCGCTTTTCGGCGCGGTCCTCGAATGGGTACCAGAATTCACTTTCTACGTTTCTTTTTTGCTCCATACACCGCGCGATGTCGCAGGCGATTTGCGGCATGTGGGTAAAAAACTGCGCGGCCGGCTTCCCTAAGGCGCCGATGATTCTGTCACCGAACCATTGAAAAGCGGCACTATTGAATTCAGACAGAATATATTGGTCGTGCTGAGCCTTCCAAACGAATGTCGGAACCGGAATGCTTCGGAATAAAAGGCGGATGCGCTCCTCGCTTTGCCGCAAGGCTTCCTCCGCCCATTTCAGTTCTGTGATGTCGCGCCCCATCGCCCTCACCCCTTGAGCTTTTCCATCGGCCCGACGAATGACAGACAGGTTATACTGGTGGATTCGCGCGCTGCCGTCTTTTCGGACGACTTCGAAATCGACCAATTTTTTTGGTCGCCCGGTCGCGAGGATGTCGCGAAGGGTCTGGTCAAATATTTTGGCCGTCTGAGAAGCCGAGATTTGTCGGTAATTCATCTTC
>CAZPTW010000101.1:0-8818 GCA_964589235.1 uncultured Smithella sp.
TGCTCTTGAGGATGGCTTCCACTTGGGACGGGAAAATGGCAATTCCACGGATGATGAGCATATCGTCGCTTCGTTTCAGGACACGCGCCATTCGGATATGTGTTCTGCCACAGGGACAAGGTTCGTTGATCAAGCGTGAAATATCGCCGGACCGGTATCGGATGAGAGGAAACGCCTCCCGGGTCAGACTTGTAAAAACCAACTCGCCCACTTCACCTTCGGGTAAAACCTCCCCGGTTTCCGGATGAATCGTTTCCACGATGAAATGGTCCTCGAAAACATGCATCCCCGATCGCCCTTCCAGGCATTCAGCGGCAAGTCCTGAACCCTGCATCTCTGAGAAGCCATACATCCCCAGGGCCTTGATCCCGAAAACTTCTTCAAGGGTGTCACGGGTCGCGTCGCTCCAGAGTTCGGCGCCGAAAATTCCGACCCGCAGCTTCAGGCTTTTCAGATCCACGCCCATCGCACGGCCCTCTTCCGCCAAGTGCAGCGCGTAAGACGGCGTGGAACATAGAACCGTCGGGCCGAAATCCTGCAAAAGCAAAATCTGTCGTTTGGTGTTGACATCCGACATCGGAACGACGCTGGCGCCGATTTTTTCCACACCGTAGTGCATCCCCAACCCGCCGGGGAAAAGCCCATAGGAAAAGGCATTGTGCACGATATCGTTTTTCGTGACCGCTGCGGCGGTGAGCGAGCGAGCGGTCAGTTCGGTCCAAATTTCGATATCGCGCCTCGTATAGCTGAATACGGAGGACCGACCAGTCGTTCCCGAAGAGGCATGAAGACGAACAATGCTGCTCATCGGCACGGCGAAAAGACCGAAAGGATAATTGGCGCTTAGATCCTGTCGAGTCGTGAAGGGAAGTTTGCTTAAATCGTCCAGGGAGGAAAGACGCTCCGGAGTGACGTTGGCCTCCGACAGAGATTTCTTATAAAACCCGACGGTATGATAGACGCGTTGTAAAACACTTTGCAGGCGCTTGAATTGCAGCGCCTTGAGGGCTTCACGCGGGAGTGTTTCAAATTCTTCGAGATAGATCATGCTTGCCTAACCTTTCTTTGGAATGTCGCCGCCCGGAAGACCATCGGTTATAAGATGTCCGATTCAACAGATTGCAAAATGCATGAAAAGCGCAGGCCGCTGTTTTTTCGAGTTTAACAAAACTTTCCTTGAGAGGCAAGAAGCTTTGACGGATATGTAAGAGAAGACGAAAGGAAAAATACTCTTTACCTAATGCATGGGCTTGTGTTACGTCACGGATGCAAGGGATGACTTGATGGGCCGTTTTACACCGTCATCTCGATCGACTCGGCAAATTGAAGAAAATGAAGCTCACGATCAGCCGCAAATTACTATTTGGATATCTTTTCATGGCGCTTCTGACTGTCGTCGGAGGGCTTTACGCCTTGGTCAGTTTGCAGAAGATCGCTTCTAGTTCCTACAACATCACAAACCATCATTATATTTTGATGGAAAGCTCAAAAAAAATGATGGACATTCTTTTGGCGCAGGAAGCGGCGGAAAAAAAATATCTGATTTTGAAAGATCCGGAGCTTCAAGCGATGTTTTTGCAGCGTTTTGAAGAATTTCAAAGTGAGCTGGCACGCGTTCGAGGTTTAAAATTGGATTCCAAAACGACCAAGGCCGTCATCCGTCTCGACGTTTTGCACCGTGGCACGCAGGATTTGTTCCTGCGGGAGGTACAACTCATACAGAGCGGCTTGCTCGGCGATGCCCAAGCCCTATCCGACACAGAAGGACGGGCTGTCATCGACGAGATGGCCATGATTTTAAGGAATATTCAAAAGGATATGAATTGGGCCGTCAACAAGGAGATGAACTTGATTGTCTCTCAAGCCTCAAGCGCTGTGAATATCACCTTGGGGTTGTGCCTCTTGAGTCTGGTGTTGGGAATAACGCTTGCGCTCATGATCACAAGGAATATTTCCAAGCCGCTCAAACAGCTTCAAAAGGCCACCCGGCTTATCGCCGAGGGCCACCTCGACCATACCATCGAAGCCAGGCGCCAAGATGAAATCGGAGCTCTGGCCACATCGTTCGCGCATATGACGGAAAGGCTCCGGGAACTCGAGGCCCTTCATCTCGACGCGAGCCCTCTGACAGGGCTTCCGGGAAACCGGGCGATTGAAAATAAAATCCAAGAGTTGTTGGCCGCGGGCCGAATGTTTTCGCTTTGCCATATCGATCTTGATAATTTCAAACCTTTTGCCGATAAATATGGATATGCATGGGGGAGTGAAGTGATCAAGGAAGTTGCCAATTTACTGCAAAGTTATATCCGGGAAGCCTTAAGGACGGATATATTCGTCGGACATATCGGTGGAGACGATTATGTCCTTCTGGGGGACCCGGAATCCATTGAAGTCGTCTGCAAAAAACTGGTAGGGGAGTTCGAACGCCACATTCATAGCTTCTACAGCGAAGAAGATGCGCGAAATGGATATTTTGTCGGCAAAAACCGCCAGGGGATTTTTCAAAAATTTCCTTTGATCACCGTCACGGCGGCTATTGTCACAGACAATGGTACTCGTTTCAAAAACCCGCTGGAGATGGCTCGTGTGGCCGCCGAACTCAAGGAATACGCGAAGATGCTGCCGGGAAGCAACTACGTCACTGAAAAAGAAATGAATCAAACACTCGAAAAGAAAAAGCCCGGTGGACAGGACATCATGGGATGAAAAAACAGGTCAAAAACATCGCGCTGCTTTTAATGTTGAGTCTTTTTTTATCAGCGTGCATCCAGTCTGTGACCAAAACAGACCACGGCCGATTCGATCAGTCCTCCGGCGCGTCGGAGCCCATTTCAGCCAAAGCACCTTCCGATCGCGAGCTTTATGAAGAGGCGCTTTCCTGTTTGAAGAATGCTGAAAAAGACCCTGATTATCTGGAAGCCAAAAGGCGGTTGGAAGATCTTCTCAATCAGCACCCCCAGAGTTCCTGGGCGTCAACCGCGCAGAGTTTGATCGTCTTGATCGAAAAAATAACCGGTCTGCAAGCCAAAATGAGGCAGGAAAAACAAAAAACGCAAGCCGATCACGCCAAAATGGCACGCGAGGTGGAAAACTTAAAGGAGGCAAACCGGTTGACCGATGAAAAATATGCCGCCGAACTTGCCAGGCTTCAACAGGAAAACGAACAACTGAAAAATGACATTCAGCAATTGAAACGATTGGAAGTACAGCTGGAAAGAAGAGAAAAAATGCTGCGTTGATCATTTGACGGCCTCCGATGGCAACCACTTGGCCGGGCCTTAAGGCGGAAACAAAGGCCACTGAAACCGTGGGGGGTTTATGATAAAAAAACGGATGAAAACCGCCGATGTACAGCCAGGAATGTACGTCATCCTGCCGACAAAGTGGTTTTCGCATCCTTTTTTAAAAAATGAGTTTCTCATTGAATCCCGGTCACAAATCGACAAGATGATGAAAGCCGGTATTCAAGAGGTGACCGTCAAGATCCTGGATGCCCAAAACCGAAGGTTTGCTGCCCGGGAAGAAAAACAAGGACTTAAAACCGATCATGCTGGAAACGACTCTGCCCAACCACAGCCTGTTTTACCGCCGGAGCTCCAAGAAGTGATCGTCAACAAAAAAATCCCCGCCGATCAAAAGGCGCAAATGGTTCATCAGCATTCCATCATCATGATGAAGCGCTTAATGGAAACCCCGACCGTCGAGAGTATCATTCAAGCCAAAAAGGGCATTGCCGATATCGTCGATTTGATCTTGACCAACGACGAAACCAGTAAACATCTGCTGAATATCACCGCGCATGACTACAATACCTACGTTCACTCCGTCAACGTTGGCGTTTTGGGAATCTCGATTTCCAAACGACTTTTCGCTCATTCCTCCGCCCATAATTTGCACGAGTTGGGAGCCGCTTTTTTTCTGCACGACTTAGGCAAGGTCAATATCGATCCAGCCATCATCAGCAAACCCGCCGTTTTAACGGATTCCGAAATGACGGAAATGCGGAAACATCCGGAATTCGGATATGAGATATTGAAAAAAACCCATCAATTGACCGAGGAATGCCGCACCATTGTCTTGCATCATCATGAACGCTATGATGGAACTGGGTATCCACTTGGGCTCAAGGGAGAGGATATTCATCTATACGGGCGGATTTGCTCGCTTGCTGATGTCTACGACGCGCTCAATTCAGATCGTCCTTATCGAAACGGATTGGGACCTTTTGCGGCCTTGAAGGTGATGAAAGAAGAAATGCTCCATCATTTTCAAAAGGACTTGTTTGAAAAATTCGTCATCATGTTCTCTTGATTATACAGATACTTCATGGCAAAAAAAATTAAAATCAATGATCTTCGCCCCGGAATGTATGTTATGTTGCCACGCGTCTGGAAGGAGCATCCTTTCTTGCGCAACAGCTTCACCATCACCTCCGACAAGCAAATCCAGAAACTAAAGGATTTCGGGATGCAGGAGATTTATATTGATGAAACAAAAGGCTTATCCCCCGACGAAGTCGTCGTTGAGAAAGAGAGCGTCTTGGCAAGGAACGACCACGACCTTCACGACATTTCTGAAACCTTAAAAGAAATCATCGCCGATAAAAAACTCCCGCCTGAAATGAAGGCAAGAGTCATTCATGAACACTCCGTGGATATGATGAAATGCCTTTGGAAAAATCCCACCGGAGAGAAGCTTGCCGAATTCAAAAAAAGCGTGGTATGCGTCGTCGAGAATATTTTGACTGACGACGCCACCAACAAGCACCTCTTGAAGCTCACGGATTACGATTACAACACCTATGTGCATTCCGTCAACGTCGGGGTTTTGGCTCTCTCGTTGGCGAAAGAACTTTTCAAAAAGCAAAACCGTCATGACATGCACGCTCTCGGTGCTGGTTTTTTCCTTCATGATTTGGGCAAAGTCGCCATCGACGAAGGCATCATCAACAAACCGGGAAAATTGACGGATGAGGAAATGGCGATTATGAGACGTCATCCCGGGATGGGATTTAAACTGCTTCATGAGACGAAACAAATTACGGAAGAAAGTCGCCTGATCGTCTTGCAGCATCATGAAAGGTACAACGGATCAGGGTACCCACGAGGTTTGCGGGGTTCGGAAATCCATATTTATGGAAGGATTTGTTCGGTGGCGGATGTCTTTGACGCGTTGGTCTCCAAGCGCCCCTACAAAGCGCAGAAAAAACCCTTCGAGGCTTTAAAAATCATGAAGGAGGAAATGATCGACCATTTTCAAAAGGAGGTCTTTCAGACTTTCGTCCTTTTGTTCATATAGTCAGACGCCAAAAACAGTCCCAAAACCGTTTTGGCATCGAGAATCTCTCCGTTTTTGATCAGCTCCATCGCCTGAAAAAAGCTAGTCGGTCGAACGTCGATAAACTCATCTTCGTCAGGAGCCAAGGGGGCGTAAATGAGATCTTCGGCCAGAAAGAAATGCATAAACTCGTTGCAATACCCAGGAAGTAAATAGCCGGAGAAGAGTTTCGTCAATTTTTCGGCCCGAAAACCTGTTTCTTCAGCCAGCTCTCGTCTCGCACAGTCGATAGCAGTCTCCTCCGGACCATCCATCGAACCCGCGGGAATCTCCAAAAGCATTTGCTTGGTGGCGTTTCGGTACTGGCTGATCAGCAGGACATCGTTGTTGTCATTGATTGCCACGATCGCGACCGTAGGCTTGTGATCAACCCAACTTTGTCGCATGTTTTTTCCATTGGGAAGAGAAACATCTTCCTCCCAAACACTGAAAATTCTGCAGTCATAGACTTTTTTTTTGCTTTGATTCATGAAATTTGACGCGTCTTGCTTCAGTTGGTCTTAATAATGGACAGGAGATGTCTCTCGATTTCCTGTTTCGGCAAAGCACCGACTAAACGCTCGATCAGCCGACCTTCTCGGAAAAACAACATGGTCGGTATGCTTCGAATGCCGTACTGAGAAGCTGTCATCGGGTTTTCATCGACATTGAGCTTGGCGACTTTTACGCCGTTGGCATAGTCCGACGCCAATTCCTCAATGATCGGAGCCAGCATTTTACAAGGACCACACCAAGGCGCCCAACAGTCGACCATGACGGACATCTCCGCTGTCAGCACCTCCCTGGCGAATGAATCATCCGTGATGTCGATCGGTTTGACAACTTGGCGGGCGATAATTAACGGTTCTTTGCATTTGCCGCAAAGCGGCCGCGAATCCAAACGCTCCTCCGGCATTCTGTTTTTGGTTCCGCATTTCAAGCACCGGATAATCAGGTCATCCAACGGAGCATGGCAATGCCCGCAAGTTGGACGGCCGTGAAATTTCTGATTCGGTATCCGATTTTTTGTCCCGCAGTTGAGACAGCGGATAATAATATTGTCCGGCATAGCAGCGACCCTTTCCCTTATGTGCATTATCCCTTTTTTCTCGTTAAAAGGCAAATTATATCGCTACGCTGACCATCCGGGGCTCAAGGAGACGCATCATGTCCAAGGGAGACATTTTCACCAGCAAGCCTCGCGAGCCGGCGTTGATTAGTATTTCCGGCAAATCGGCGATCGTCTTTTCCATATAAATGGGCATTTGTTTCTTAATCCCAAACGGAGATGTTCCACCCACAAAATACCCTGTGTGCTTATGCGCCACCTCTGGTTTGCAAGGAACGACCGATTTCACCCCGATGGTCCTGGCAAGTGCCTTGGTCGATACTTGTTTATCGCCATGCATCAAGATGATCAAAGGATTGGCGAATTCATCCTCCATCACGAGAGTTTTAATCACGCAATGCTCATCAACGCCCAGTTTTTTGGCTGAAACGCGAGTGCCCCCACGATCCTCATAGGCATAGGTCATTAGATGAAAAGTCACCGAACCCGCTTTGAGCGCTAAAATGGCCGGGGTTGATGGTATCCTCTCCTTTGACATGGTTGAAATATAGTGGTAGAAAATCGAAAAGGCAAGAGGAGATGAAATGGCAGCGCCATGAGAAAGATACGTCCTAACGGTGCAATCAAGACCCATTGCTCAAATACAATCCATTGATTTTCAAAATATTTTAACTTTTTGTCTTGAACTTTTTGAGCGCTTTAAAATCCAATGTCCTTAAATAATCCGCCACCGTTTCAGCGCGGCGGATTTGAACGACGGAACCGTCTTCGCGAAGCAAAAGTTCGGCGCTTCTTAGTTTACCGTTGTAATTGAACCCCATCGCATAGCCATGCGCGCCTGTGTCGTGGATGACAACCGTATCGCCTGGCGCAAGCTTGGGCAACAGGCGGTCAATGGCAAATTTGTCGTTGTTTTCACAAAGAGACCCGGTGACATCGTAAAGGACATCATGCGGACGCTTTTCCTTGCCTATCACAGTAATATGATGGTAGGCCCCATAGAGGGCAGGACGCATGAGATGGGCCATGCAAGCATCCAATCCGGCAAATTTTTTGTAGGTATCTTTGATGTGCAAGACCTTGGCCACGAGGTAACCATAAGGGCCGGTGATGTAGCGACCGCATTCCGTGAAGATTTTAAGGGGCGCAAAACCGTTGGCGACAATAATACGTTCGTACTTTTCCCGAATGCCCCGGGCCATCATCTGAAGATCGATGGGTTTTTGTTCTGGGCGGTAGGGAATACCGACACCACCGCTCAAATTCGCAAATTCAAAGCGGATATTGAGGGCATGTGAAATTTCAACGATCAATCTGAAGAGGATTTCCGCGGTTTCAACAAAGTAGTTGGGATCGAGTTCATTGGAAGCCACCATGGTGTGGATACCGAAACGTCTGACTCCTTTATCCCGACAAATACGATAGGCTTCAAATAGTTGCTCTCTTGTCAATCCGTATTTGGCTTCTTCCGGATGGCCAATGATCACATTGCCTTTTTTCAGAGGACCGGGATTGTACCGAAAACAAATCAAATCTGGAAGCCCCGCGTGCCGTTCTAAAAATGGGATATGGGAGATATCATCGAGATTAATGATCGCCTTGAGTTTTTTGGCCTTGATAAACTCATCCGCCGGAGTGTCATTGGAAGAAAACATGATTTCTTCTCCCACAATGCCGGTCTTTTGAGACAAAACCAGCTCGGACATCGAACTGCAATCCGCGCCAAACCCCTCCTTGTGCAAAATCTTCATAATGAAGGGATTGGGGCAGGCTTTAACGGCAAAAAACTCTTTAAATCCTTCGTTCCAGGAAAAAGCCTTTTTAAATTCCCGTGCATTTTTACGGATGGCCTTTTCATCGTAAATATGGAACGGCGTAGGATATTGATCCATAATGGCATCCAGTTGCTTTTTGGTGAACGGAAGACGTTTTTCCGGCATCAGAGGCTCTCCAGTCTTTTTTATTTCTTCGAGGGGACTTACGAAAAAACGGGAAAAATATCAATAAATAAAAAGGGTGAGAAACAGATAGAACATCGCTGAAATCATGGCAGAAATTGGAATGGTCAAAATCCATGCCCAAACAATGTTGCCGGCGACCCCCCAGCGAACGGCTGAAAGTCTATTCGTCGACCCGACACCAACGATCGCACCGGCAATCGTATGAGTGGTGCTGACCGGTATTCCCGCAAGAGAAGACCCGATAATGGCACAGGCGGCCGCGGCTTCCGAACTGAAACCGCCGATGGGCCGGAGCTTTGTAATTTTCGTTCCCATGGTTTTGACAATGCGCCACCCTCCGAACATGGTCCCCAAAGCGATGACCGAGTAGCACAAGATGATGATCCACCAAGGAATATGGAAATTCGAACCGATCAAGCCTTTGCTGTACAAAACCACGGCAATGATGCCGATTGTTTTTTGCGCGTCATTC
>CAZPTW010000102.1:0-8788 GCA_964589235.1 uncultured Smithella sp.
CGAAGTCCGATTCACTCAGAAGATTTTTGGCGATGTAGCATTGGAGTTGGCCTGTGCGATCTTGAATTTTGACAAAAGCGGCTTTTCCAAAATTGCGCACCGCCATCATGCGACCGGCGATGGAAAATTTGTCCGACAGACCGGACAAGATATCGGCATCTGCTTGGCCGAATTGAGAAACAATCTCGGCCGCGGTGTTTTGGGGTTTCGTGTCGTTGGGGTATAAATCGATGCCGGCGGCTCGGAGCGACGCGATTTTTTCAAGGCGAATCTTCAAAAGATCATTGTCTTCCATAATTTCTCCGCATTTTAAAAGTCAATCTGACTATATTTTTTTTGGATATTAGTCAAGAGCATTGAAGCGTATCCAAAATACCGTTTGCCACGGAAGGCGTTGTTATGTATGATCACCGCACTTCATCAGTGTTCAGGGGGAAAAAATGGTAAACAAAGTAATTTTGGTGGGTAGATTGGGCAAAGACCCAGAAGTCCGCTATACGCCGGACGGTACGATGGTGACAACCTTCAATATGGCCACGGACGAAAGTTATAAGGATAAAAACGGCGAGAAGGTTCAGAAAACCGAGTGGCACAAAGTCGTTACCTACAGAAAATTGGCTGAAATTTGCGGCAATTATCTCGTCAAGGGCAAACTGGTTTACATCGAAGGTAAAATTCAAACGCGTTCCTGGGAAGACAAGGAAGGTGTAAAACGCTATACCACGGAAATCATAGCCAACGATATGCAAATGCTGGATTCCAAGGGGCAGAGCCGGCCCGCTGAGAGTATGGCTCCCGATACAGCTGCTCCGCTGGGTGAGGTGGCGGTGGACGATGTGCCGTTTTAATTTAGCGAGGTAGCATGGAAAAACGCACCGGCAAGATATCCGGCTTTCCCACCGGTGCGTCTGGTTCCATTACTTTTTGTCTTCGTCTTTTTTCGCCGGAGGATTGTTGCCGTCGTCGCCGGAAACGGATTTTTTGAAGTTTCGAATTCCCTGCCCAAGCGACTGTCCAATTTGCGGTAACTTGCCCGCTCCGAAGATGATCAAAACAATCACGAGGATAATCAACAACTCTGGTACGCCTATGCCGAACATGATCGTGCTCCCTTTTTTTGTTGGTGTTATGGCAAACGCAAGTGGATCACCTGACCCGACTTGCCTAAATTCTCGAACGTTTTGCCGTTGAATTGAATTTTGACGCCTGCCGCGTTGCCGATATGCAGTTGGAAACGCGCTCCTTGATATGAAACCTTTTCCCCTTCCTTGAGTAAAACTTGAAAGGGTTCTTTATCATCGGATTTGACACGAATCCACGTCTCTTCGACGGCCCGAATCGCGATGACGGACGACTCTTGACTGTCCACAAGCGCCCGAATGGCCGCCGCGTCTCTTTGCGAAGAGTCGATCGCGCCCTCGGCGGTCGGCTTGATTTGGGGGTCGACCGGTTTTGAGTCGATCGGCGCGTTGGGGTGAGCCTCTGAGAGTTTCTCTCCGATGAAATGTCTGTTTTCGCCGACCGACAAGATGGAAACGGTTTTTTCCGGCAGCGACGGCAGTCCGATGACCGGTTGATTTTCAGGCTGCAGGCTGATTGGCAGCTGGATGTCCGCGGTCGGAATGTCTTTTTTCGCTTCCCGTTTCAAGGCCACATCCGCCGGGGAGGGTCTATAAAAACTGATGAACAGAGACACAAGGGCAAAAAGAATGATGATACACAAAGCCCAGAGGTGAATTTTATATCGGGCCAGTGTCGACCCCACGGTTTCACTGGTGGACGATTCTTTCATTTTTTCGTTTTCCTTCATTTGCACCGACTGAAGGTAACTTTCATAGCGTTGCAAAACAGGCCGGCTGTCCACCCCTAGGGCGTCGGCGTAAGTCTTGATGAAATTCCTGGCGTAGATGGGAACCGGCAACAGATGGAAATCGCTTTTTTCGATCGCTTCGAGGTTGGCGACACTGATCCGGGTGCGCTCATACATGTCTTTCAAGGTGAAACCTGCCATTTCGCGCGCCGTTTTTAAATCGGTCCTATTCTGTTCGATCGTTTGTTCCGGGGCCATAACCTGCCACAACTAAAACAGTTTTCATGTTGTCTATCACTAATTGACAAGCGGCGCAACGGTTAAGATCGCCCTTACTTTTTCGTCGGCTTTATGCTTTAAGTCAGAAGGGTAAAATCAAACGGAGAGGGGCATCGGTCATGAAGGAATGTGATGAGTTTGTTCAAGATCTCGCCAGGAAGGCGGGGCGGCTGCTTTGTGAAAAATTGAATTCCAAGCATCGGATCCGTTACAAAGGAACCATCGACCTGGTCACCGAAGCGGATAAAATGGCGGAAAAGATGATTATAGAGGCGATCAGCCGCCGCTTTCCTGACCACGGTATTTTGTCTGAAGAGTCCGCCGAGAGAAACGAAAAGGCTTCCCTGCGCTGGATTGTCGATCCCTTGGATGGTACGACCAATTACGCTCACGGTTTTCCGTTTTTTTGTGTGTCGATCGCGCTGGAACAGAATGGACGGATGATTTTGGGCGTGGTCTACGACCCGATCCGCGATGAACTCTTCGTCGCGAGACATCAAAGGGGGGCAAGCCTAAACGGTCGAAGGATTCGCGTCTCGAAGACGGGCGATTTGTCCAAAAGCCTTCTGGCCACGGGATTTCCCTATGACATCCGAGAAAGCAAGGAGAATAACCTCAATTACTTCAACGCAATGGCTCTTCAAGCGCAGGCAGTGCGAAGGCCGGGCGCGGCGGCGCTGGATTTGGCCTATTTGGCGGCGGGGCGTCTCGACGGGTTTTGGGAGTTGAAGCTCAAACCTTGGGATACGGCGGCGGGCTGCCTGTTGGTGGAAGAGGCAGGGGGGGTGGTCACGGATTTGAAGGGCCGGCCGTGGACCGTTGATTCTCCCGGCGTGATCGGCAGCAATGGGTTGATTCACGATCAGATGATCAAGGTGATTCAAAAGGCGAAGAAGAGCAATCAAACGAGCAAAAGAGCCGCCGGGGCGCTTCGGTAAGGATCGGAAGGCGCATGGTCGGAAGTCATCCGTTTCCTTCAAGACGTCCTCCCCGGAATGTCCCGCTTTCCAACACCGGGCAAATCGTTTTGGGTTTCAGTCGAAAGGCCGGGATTTTTTTCGTCTCGATGCCTTATGCCAACATTGTTTTACGGCAATTGGGCGAGCCACACAGACAGGCGTGGTCTTTCTTGTCCTTGGCCGTTTTTCGTCCTTCGATAATAAGCGCGTAGTCGTAAAAGAGTTCCTCGCCGGGCTGAATGTCCCGAATCGCGTGAAGAAAAACACGATACCCTCTTTGTTTGGCCTCTAAATTCGGGGCGCAGGAATGGTTGATCCATTTGGCCCAACCCCGGCTTCGGAGGGCGTCGATGACATGGCCGTCGTCCAGATGAAAATAGAATGTGTGATGCGGCTGGGCGGGGTCATGCGGATGGCGCTTGAGGGCCTGGCGCCAGGTAATGATTTCACCTTTGTATTCCAAGACGAACCGGCCTTTTTGGATGGGCGCGGCGGCGTAGACACCTCGACCGTGCACGCCGGATGGACGCACCTCCACCCGGCGTTTTCGCCCATTTTTCGGTTTTCGTCTGCTGCTGTTTTTATTTCCTTTCATGACCGGCCTGATCGCGCGTCGTTCAAAGTTCGGTGGGTCTATACAAAGAAGAGGACGCAAGGTCAAGACGAAAAGAGCAAAACCAAGAATTCCTTGACAGGCCATAGGGGGTCCCCTATACTCGCGCGGCAGACCTCGGAAAGGTAGTAAATAATACAAAGGAGAAGAGTCGTATGAGAACAAAAGAACAGTATTATGAGGGGTTGAAAAAGCTGAACCGGAACCTCTATCTAAACGGCCAGAAGATCGACCGCGACGACGAAGCCTTGGAGCAGCCCAAAGGCGTCATCGGGGTCACCTTCGATCTGGCCGCCGACCCCGAAACCAAGGATTTGTGCACGGCCACAAGCCACCTCACAGGAGAGACCATCAACCGCTTCACCCATATTCACCAGAACACCACGGACCTGCACAAAAAGCAGGATATGACCCGCATGTTGGTCACCCGGGTCAGCCAGTGCATCGGCCGCTGTATGGGTGTCGACGCGATCAACGCCATCAATGCCGTGTCGTTTGAAGCCGACAAACAAAACAACGGGTCGACGGAGTATTACAAAAATTTTCTGAAATGGCTTGCGTATTTTCAGAAAAACGATCTCGTGGGTTGTTGCGCCCAGACGGACGTCAAAGGCATGCGGCTTTTGCGTCCCGCCGAACAGCCGGATCCCGATCAGTACTTGCACGTGGTCGAAGAACGGCCGGATGGCATTGTGGTGCGCGGCGCGAAGGTGCACATCACATTCGCCTCTTGCGCGGACGAAATTTTGGTGGTTCCGACGCGCGCGCTGACCAAGGACGAAAAGGCCTACGCGGTCGCTTTTGCCGTTCCGGCGGATCATGAGGGGGTCAAACAGATTCTGTCTCCCCACAACATGAGGCAGCGCAAGCATTTCAAACGAGGGTTTGACTGGGGCTTCATTGATTCCTACGTGATCTTCGACAATGTCTTTGTGCCGCGTGAGCGCATTTTCTTAAACGGCGAGTATCAGCATGGCGGCGTGTGTGCTCTTCTTTTCGCCCTCTTCCATCGCCACAGCTATTCCGGCTGCAAGCCGGCCGTGGGCGATATGCTCATCGGCTTTGCCGCGCTGGCCGCGGAAATCAACGGCATCGACAAAGCGCCGCATGTCCGTGAAAAAATCGCCGAACTCATCAAAATTACGGAACTGGGTTATGCCGCGGGATTCACCGCGTCGGCCATGGGCAAACCGGAAGTCTATATGCCCGGCATCGGCATGGTCCCCTACGGGCCCGGCGCCTGTATTCCACATTCCATTTACGCCAACGTCGGCCGTTGCCTGACCGGCGAGGCGGTTTTCCATGAACAGCAGATCTTGTGCGAACTGGCCGGCGGTATGCCCGCGACTTTCCCGCACGAAGGGGATCTCGTCAATCCGGAGACCAAGGCGCTTTTGGAGAAATATCTCAAGCGGAATCCGAATATTCCCATCGAGGAACAAATCAAGTTCTGGCTTTTGTTCCACGACTACACCAATTCCGGCAACGCCGGTCCCATCGCCTACGGCGCGATGCACGGCGGCGGGTCTCCCATCATGGAACAGATCGCCATTTACGGGCAGTACGATATTGACGCGCGGAAAAACATCATCCGCAAAATCGCCGGAATGCCGCTCATCGAGAAGAAAAAGAAAAAATAAAAACGCGGCGGCTGATGAATCCGAAAAGAAAAGGCGTCCTTGCCGGACGCCTTTTCTTTTCACTTACGGTTTCCCGATAAAATCTTCAATCATCGCGTTGACACGGTCCGCTTCTTCATGCTGAATCCAGTGGCTTACGCCGGGAAATTTGACGAGTCGTCCCTGTTTGCAGTAAGGCATGCTTTCATCGGCAAGCTCCGTCAGCATGGCGACATCCTCAGTGCCCCACATGAAAAGCATCGGAACGGTGACGTCGTAACTTGCGGGTTGTTCCTGTTTGGTTTGCACCGACGCGCGATACCAGTTTACCATGGCCGAAAAAGCGCCGGGTTGAGCAAAAGCCGCCCGGTATTTTTCCAAATCCTCCGCGGAAAAAGTGCCGGGACGGGCGCTGAACGTCATCAACTCCAAAAGCCAGTCATAGTTGGTCGCAGCGGCAAGTTTTTCCACGGCGCCGGGAAGCTGAAAATAAAAAATGTACCAACTTCTTTGCATCTGCAGACGGTTGCTGAACATGTGACGGGTCATGACTTTGGGATGGGGGACATTGAGAATGACCATCTTTGAAATCCACTCGGGGTATTTGATCGCCGTCCACCAGGAAACCGCGGCGCCCCAGTCGTGGCCGACCAAAAATATCCGCTTGCGGCCGTAGGCGGCGACCAAGCCCAGCGCATCCTTGCTCAATTCGTCGATCTTGTATGCGCTTATCCCCTGCGGCTTGTCACTTAAGTTATAACCGCGCTGATCGGGGGCGACAACGAGATAGCCACGCTTGGCGAAATATCCGATCTGTTTTCGCCAGGCGTACCAAAACTCGGGGAAACCATGCAGGAATAAAATCATCGGCCCGTCTTGCGGGCCGGCTTCCATGACATGCAATTTGATACCGTTGGTTTCGATGTAGCGTTCACGTAAATCCATGTGACCTCCTTTGGAAAAGACTTTAAGACGGAAGGTTGAAAGCGGAAGGATATTTCATCGAGCGCCGATCAGCCTTTCAGAAAGTCCTTTGAAACCCCCGCCTATTCTTTAAAGAACTCATTCATCAATGCGGCGACTTCCCGAGGTTTTTCTTCCTGCACGAAGTGGCCGGCTTGGATCGATTCGACGCGGATCGAATCGAAACAGTCTTCGAGATGCTGCAAATATTCCGGAATGATGACTGGGTCTTCATTGCCGTAAATGTAAAGCGAAGGCATGGGGAACCTTACGCCTCCCAGGGACGCCCAGCGTTTCTGGTCGATGCGCATGGTCCGGTAATACGACGCGGCGGTTGCGGGCGTGTGCTCGATGGCATAGCAGCGCGCGTATTCGGCGATCGTTTCCGGGGGGATGACGCCTTTTTTTCGTTCCCGACCGAAAAAATGACCCACCCAGAGCGCCTCATTGCCCCGAATCATGGCCTCCGGAAGATGGGGTTGTTGTTGGAAGTATTGGTACCAGAAAGGGACGGATCCGCGGCTCTTCATGACCTCCATCGCGACGGCCGATCCCCGGACATTGGTGATGACCGGGATGTTCATGATCACGAATTTTTTGACGCGATCTGGGATCATCAGCGCAACCTCCTGCGCCACAATCCCCCCCCAGTCGTGACCGACCAAATGAAAAGTCGTCACGCCCAGCGCCCCGAGAATATCCACGATGTCTTTGGCCAGTTCCATTTTCTGATAAGCGTTTGCCTCCAACGTGCGATCGCTTTCACCCAGACCGCGCAAATCGGGGGCGATGACGCGAAGCGATGGATTCAGAAAAGCCGTCACGGCCTCCCAGCAGTAAGAACTTTCGGGCCACCCGTGCAACATGATGAGTGGAAAAGCGCCTTCATTGCCCCGGTCGCGGATGTTAAACGTTCCTCTTGGAACGTTGATTTTGTAAGTATTCATGGGCATGATCATCCATCCTCTCTGAAAGAAATAAGGCTGAAAACCGTTTTCGACAGAGCCCCAACAACCTTGATTATATCTCCCATGCGGCTTTGGCCCCTTCCGTCGTCGCTTCGATGATCCGGCGCGGCGCGACGGCGTCTCCGACCACAAAGTGACGGATGCCTTTTTGAATCAGCATGTCTTTAAGGGCGGTTCTGGGGGTCACGCCGATGGCGACAATGACTTGGGCGACAGGGGCGATGCGCCTCTCCTCGCCTTGAACATCAACCACCACGGCGTTGGCTTCGATGGTCTTGACCTTGGTTCCGAAGAGCAGTTTGACGCCTTCCGCCTTCAGACGACGGTAGAGCATCTGCCCGTGCGCGGCCTGCGGTAAAACAGGCGGTTTGGAAAGCATTTCCACGACGGTGATATTCTTGACGCCCTTCTCGCGCAAGAAGTCGGCGGTTTCCAAACCGACCAGTCCGCCGCCGATGACCACTGCGGAATCCTTCGGCGGAACGGATCCATCTAGAATCTGCCAGGCATCGCAGACCACCGACAAATCCGCGCCTTCCGCGGGGCAGGCGGTTTTGTCGGCGCCGATGGCCAAAATCACGACGTCGGGTTTCCCCTGTTCAATCATGCTTTCGGTGACGTCCACGCCGGTTTGGATGTCTACGCCCTGCTTGCGGCTTTTCAAAGCGAGTGTCCGAATGAACAAATCATAGACGTCTTTGTGCGGGGCCAGGGCGGCGTAGCGAACGTTGCCACCGACACGGCTTTCCCGTTCATAGAGGGTGACGTGATGGCCCAAGCGGGCCGCCTCCAAGGCCGCTGTGAGACCGGCCGGTCCTCCGCCGACGACCCAGACCCGGCGTTTGATTTTGGCCGGGCCGGCCGGATAGATGACCTCCTGCCCGGTTTCCACATTGACGGCACAGCGGATCGGTTTGATTTCCAAAGACAGGCGCTCGATGCATCCCTGATTGCAAGCCAGACAGACGAGCGTTTCTTCGGGATGACCGGCGAGCGCGTTTTTAAGAAAATCGGGATCGGCCAGATGCTGTCGCCCGACGGCGATCATATCCGCGTCCCCCCGCGCAATGACGGAATCCATGAAAAATGGATCGGTGTAACGTCCGACGGAAATGACCGGCACCGTCGCCACCTCTTTGATTTTGGAGGCCAGGTGGGATTTGAACCCTGGTGCATACTCCACAGGCGCGCTGGCGTTGGGCGTATCGGTGTTCATCTCGGGGGAGCCGTGCGTTCCGAAGGACACATGCAGGATATCCGCGCCGGCTTTCTCCAAATCGGGAATGATCGTTTGCATCTCGTCTACCGTGTAGCCGCCGCGGATACATTCTTCCCCGGAAATACGGATGGAGATGGGAAAATCAGGGCCGACTTGTCTGCGCGCCTCGCGGAGACATTCGATCATGAAGCGGGCGCGTCCTTTGAAATCGCCGCCGTATTGGTCTTGGCGCTGATTGGAGTGGGCCGACAGAAACTGCATGAGCAGATAACCATGTGCGCCGTGCAGCTCGACCATATCGAACCCCGCCGCCTTGGCACGTCTGGCGCCGGCGCCGAACGCGAGGATGGTGGCCTCG
>CAZPTW010000103.1:0-8688 GCA_964589235.1 uncultured Smithella sp.
AAAATTAAAGTTGTGGAATTTATCGACCCGAATTGCTTCTACTGCAAACAATCTTTCCAGTTTTTTCATGCTCGAAAAAAAGATGTCACCTTGTATGTATTCTTCTACCCCCTTTCTGAAGACTCGCGGCATAAAATTCGTCACATCCTCTGCTCTAAAGATCGGGAAAAGGCGTTTGAAGACGTTCTCGGCGGAAAGCTCGCTGCCGACGCGACACTGAACGCCTGTACCGATAAGGATGTGGATGCAATCATCCAAAACCATCAACAGGTAAGCGCAAAGGTCGGGGTTCGGGCAACCCCCTTGTTTTCGATCAAGGGACAGGCGATTCCGGGATTTGATCAACCGGCTATCGAAAAACTTTTGGCGGAATAACCATTAGAAGGAGGGCAAGAAGCCATGAAAAAAAGTCTATCGATTGTTATGGGGGGGGTATGGATTGTTGTTTTTTCCGCGGGGGCTGTTTTGGCTCAGCCCGCAGGCAAAGCCATTGTTGAAAACGCTTGCACGAAATGCCACGGCATCAAGCGGGTCGAAAGCGCGGTAAAAACGAAGGCGGAATGGGAAGTGACGCTGGATCGAATGATCAAAAAAGGCGCGCCGGTCAAGCCGGATGAACGGGAAGCAGTCCTCAAATATCTCAATACGTTGAACAAATGATTTGACGCGATTGCCGCGGAAAACGGCTGGGCGTTGTTCAGCCATCCGTTTTCCGCTTTCCATTCTATCGAACCTTCGCGCCGGTTTTGGGCGTTTTGTCAAACCCGATCAACGTCAACCCATCAACACCATCGGTCGCGAGCAGCATGCCGTGGGATTCCACACCCATGAGCTTGGCCGGCTTCAAATTGGCCACAACAACAATGAATTTGCCGACCAAGTCTTCCGGTCGATAATCTTTTCCAATTCCGGCGACAATCGTGCGCTCTTCGCCCAGATCGATGCGCAGCTGAACCAGCTTGTTGGATTTGGGCACGGGGGACGCCTCCAAAATCTTGGCCACACGGAGATCGATCTTGGCGAAGTCCTCATAATCGATTTGGGGCTTCAGGTCGGTCAGCGTCGCTTTTGGGGCGGACAAAGGCTTTTCTTTTTCGGCGGCCACACGCGGAAAAAGCGCCTCCCCGCGGATCAGCGTCTGTCCGGCAGGCAGCGGCACCCGTGACCGAATGATGTCGAGATCGAATGCACGGTTGCCAAGTCCGATGAAATGGAGGATTTTTTCGGAGGCCTGAGGCATAAAGGGGGAGATGAGAATCGCCACATTGCGCAGCACCTCCAAAAGCCGGTACATAATCGCGATGAGTTTTTCACGGCCCGAGGGATCTTTCGCCAGTGACCACGGCTCGTTTTCCACGATATATTTATTGGATGCGGCAATGAGCTCCCAAATGGCCATCAACGCCTTATGCAGCGACATGTCCGCAAAACATTTTTCCAGCTCCGACACCACGGCCAAGGCCAGATCGGGCAGCTTGCTCTCTACGGATTCATCAGGCGCTTGAGGAACCTTGCCGTCGCAATATTTGATCGCCATGGTGACGGCACGGCTTACCAAATTTCCCAAATCGTTGGCCAAATCTGAGTTCAGCCGAGCGATGAAAGCCTCCTCCGAGAAATTGGAATCCAACCCGAAGACCATATCGCGAAGGAGAAAATAACGGAAGGCGTCGAGACCGTACTTGTCTTTTAAATCCAACGGTTTGACCACATTGCCCAGGCTTTTGGACATTTTGCTTGAGTCGGAGTTCCAGTATCCGTGAACATTGAGATGCTGATAAGGTTCAATGCCCGCTGCTTTCAACATCGTGGGCCAGTAAATCCCATGCGGCTTCAAGATGTCTTTGGCGATGAGATGCTGGGCGTGCGGCCAGAACTTTTTGAAATGGGGCGCGTCGGGATATCCGAGCGCCGTTACGTAGTTGATCAGTGCGTCGAACCACACATATGTGACATATTTGTCGTCAAAAGGCAGGGTAATCCCCCATTCCAAGCGCGTCTTGGGACGCGAAATGCAGAGGTCTTCCAAAGGCTCGCGCAGAAAAGCGAGCACTTCATTGCGGTATCGTTCGGGACGGATGAATTCGGGATGATTCTGGATATGTTTGATCAGCCAGTCCTGATACTTGCTCATGCGGAAGAAATAGTTGTTTTCCTTGCGGTGTTCAGGCTCGGTTTGGTGGTCTGGGCACTTACCGTCTTGAAGCTCCTTTTCCATATAAAAGCGCTCGCAGCCGACACAATAAAACCCTTCATACGCGCCGAAATAAATATCTCCCGCGTCGTAAACTTTCTGAAGAATGTAACGGACGGTTTCAACGTGATTGGGATCGGTGGTGCGGATGAAATAATCATTGGTTATGCAAAGTTCCGGCCAGAGACTGCGAAACTGGGCACTGATGCTGTCGGCGTAAGCTTTGGGTGTGACGCCCGCTTTTTGTGCCGCTTCAGCGATTTTATCCCCATGTTCATCCGTCCCCGTGACAAAAAACGTTTCTCGGCCTGACATGCGGGCGTAACGCGCCAAAACGTCGGCGACGATGGTGGTGTAGGCATGGCCGATATGCGGCGACGCGTTGACGTAATAGATCGGTGTTGTAATATAAAACGGCTTGGACATGATGATCAATTGCTCCTTGAATCGTTTCCAGAATGCTTTTTTTGGGGCTCCCGCGAACGCTGCGGTTTGGCTTTCGGATGTTTGGGGGTTTCCTTGGGGGAATGCTTCGGTTGCGACTGCACGCAGGCGTCCTGCGCTCCTTCAGAAATCATTTGCAACTTTGCCTCTTTTTCATGCTTTTTCTGCGCCGAGTACCCTTCATGTTCAAAAGACAAACAGCACATCAATCGGCCGCACAGTCCCGAAATTTTTTCCGGATTGAGCGACATGCTTTGTTCCTTGGCCATCTTGACGGTGACGCGGTCGAGGTTTTGCAAGATTCCTGCGCAACAAACCGTCCGGCCGCAAATCGCCAGACCCTTGACAATCCGAGCTTCTTGGCGCGCGCCGATCTGCTTGAGTTCGATGCGAGTTTTGAATTTGGCAACCAGATCCTTGACCAGTTCTCGAAAATCCACACGGTTTTCGGCGGTAAAGTAAAAGATCATTTTGCTGCGGTCAAAAAAACATTCCACGGTGATGAGTTTCATAATCAGGTTTCGCTGCGCGATCTTTTCCATGCAGAATTTCTTGGCGTCCTCTTCCAACCGTTCGATTTCTTCTTTGATCCGCAAATCCTCCGGCGTCACTTTCCGAATGACTTTTTTCAGGTTCGGCGGCAGTTGCGAGGGTTCGCAGGGGATGACGTCGGTGACAATCGTCCCCATGGCCACGCCGTTGTCGGTGTGGACTAAAACCTGATCGCCTTTGTGTAAAATGATATCGGAGGCGTCGAAATTATAAATACGACCTTCTTTTTTAAATTTCACGCCGATGAGATTGGTCAACACGGGCTGAATCCTGCCTTCATGATCTAGTAGTGAAGCTTAAATGCCATTGCTTCCAATGTCAATGATTTGTTGACGTTCATCTCGATGGCTTCGTTGGATTTTTCAATCCAGGCGATATTTTGCAAAAGCTCCTCACCGGTCAGATGAGCGCCCAAATCGGCGATGAACGTCAAAATATCTTTGTTTCCGACTAAATCGGAGCGGCCTGTTTCCCGATAGACCAGCGCGTCTCGAAAAAATGACCGCAAAATCTTGAGCCCCCGGCCAATGTCTTTCTTATCCTGTCCCAGAAAAGACACCAAGGCTAAAGGGGCCAACCGGTCCTTTCGCCCCGCCGCGGAAAAATGCCGCATCAAACTGTCTCGAAACGTCATCGTTTCGTCTGTATTGATCTCCAGGGCTTGGCCGACAGAGCCCCCGGAAAGGGACGCCAACAGCGAGGCACGCTCAGGGGGGATCCGCCGCTTTTCCACAAGAAACCGGGTGAGCGCGTCATGGGAAAGAGGGTTGAACCGGAGATGACGGCATCGCGACTGGATCGTTTGCGGCAGAAAGTAAGGTCGGGACGTGATCAAGATCAGAATATTACCGCTTGAGGGTTCTTCGAGCGTTTTCAATAAAGCGTTGGCCGCTGGTTCATTCATCCGGTCCGCGTCATCAAGCAGAAAAACGCGCCGGCCCCCTTCCATTGGAGCGAAGGTCATTTGATCTTGAATGAACCGAATGGCTTCGATGCGAATAAACTGGGACTGGGTTTCAATAAGATGAATATCCGGATGATTCCCGGAGGTCACTTTCCGGCACGACGCGCATGTGTCACAGGCATCGAAAACTCGATCCGTTCTTCGACAGGTCAGAGCTTTGGCAAGTTCAAGAGCCAGCGTTTTTTTGCCGATGGCGACGATGCCGCTAAACAGATAGGAATGACCAAGACGGCCTTGAGCCATGGCTCGTTGCAGCATGGCGATCTGTTTGGAGTGTCCGTAGATATTCGAAAAAGACATATGCCACTTATTTGATGATCACGCGTGCTCACGGATAAAGGACATCACCTGGTTGCGAACATCGACGGCGATGTCCGGGATCGGCCGGAACGCGTCAATAACGCGAAAGCGGCCGGCATCTTCCTGTGCCAAGCTGAGGTACTTCTCCCGGACTCGACGGTGGAATTCGATTTTCTCGCTTTCGAAGCGATCCGCGACGGACGGGTCCGCAAGGTGATTATCTCTTCGTTTCGCGCGTTTGAGTCCCTCTTCCACCGGCAAATCGAAAAGAAGGGTCAAAGCCGGCCTCACCTGCTTTGCACAGTAATCGTTGACGGTTTGAATAAAATCTCCCGGCAAGCCTCTTCCGGCTTGCTGATAAGCAAATGTCGCGTCGGAAAAACGGTCGCAAAGGACCCATTTTCCGCTTTGGAACGCGGGCAGTATGACTTCGCGCACATGCTGGGCCCGTGCGGCCAAGAATAATAGAAGTTCCGTTTGCGGATACATCTCATCATGGCCGCGGTTGAAAAGGATATCCCCGATCTTGCGGCCGATAGCGGTTCCGGCGGGCTCCAGTGTCAGGAGATGAGGAATCCGGCATTGCTGCAGATATTCCCCCAAGATCCTGATCTGTGTGGACTTCCCTGAGCCTTCCACACCTTCGAATGTAATCAACTTGTTCATGAAAGGAACTCTCCAACAACCATGGTATTATACAAGACAGGGAAAGCCCGAAAGGCAAAGAGCTGGTGGAAAAAAAACGATCCGTCACTCGACGTTCAGCAAAACAATTTAGGGGAAAATCCACCCATCGGCGGAAATCCCCCTCATTGAAGGCTCTGTCAGAAAGCGTCTACTTTTCTTCACCTGGAACGATGGCTTCCACGGGGCATTGGTCGCAGCAGGCGCCGCAGTCCGTGCAGAGTTTTGGATCAATCACGTACTTGTCTTCACCTTCAGATATAGCCTCTACGGGACATTCGTCCTCGCATGAGCCGCAAGCTATGCATTCATCAGTTATCACATACGCCATTTGATTTAAATCTCCTTTATTTGAAAATATTTTCTATCCACTTGGAATTTTCAGTGGATTAAACAGCGACGACTTCCTTGACGGAAGGCACCTGCTGTTTGATCACTTTTTCAATGCCCATTTTCAGCGTCATTTGCGCCATCGGACAGCCGTGACAGGCGCCGGTCAATTTGACTTTCACCACGCCGTCCTCGGAAACATCGATCAACTCGACATCGCCGCCATCCGCCTGCAAACCAGGCCGAACTTTATCAATCGCCTTTTGTACAAGTTCTTTCATAAGATTGCTCCATTTCTCTCAAATGATTGATTTCACCCGCTAGTGCGGCATTTGGGCGGCCATCTCTCGGAGCACATTTTGGGCGACTTTTGCCAGTTCCGGTTTAAACAACACATAACTTTCCGACAGTTGATGGCCCGCCCTCCACATGATTTTACCGCTTGCTACATCGATCAATTTAAGTCCGATACTGACTTTGGCCAGGTTTTTATCTTTTTCAACCGTATAATTCCAGTAGTCGACGGAAACGAGCAAGATGGCGTCCGATCGGGTCAACTCACCGATTTTCCGGCTCAATGCGGCGTCAGAATAGTTGAGCGTCTGGAGTTTGGCCAGATAATCCGTCATGGCCTTGCGCAATTCTTCGTTGGCGGCGATTTGCCGATGGAGACTCCCCGGATCCGTGATTTCCGAAAACCATTTTTTTTCAGCCAAAACGCCGGGAACGATCTGTTCCATAGGGATTCTTGCTTCTTCATAAGTGCCCGTGTCGATTGGAAAGATCACGATTCTTTTGGGGTGAAATTCTGTCGCGGCCGGATCCAGATGGGAGTATCGAAGTCCGCCGCAGGCAACCAGACACAAGAGGGTCACACTCAGCATCCATTTCGCAAAACGCTTACCCATCATCATTTCTGCTCCTTGTTCATGCCTTATAAAAAATGAGCCTGCAGAGCGAACCAACAGAGAACAGCAAAACCAGCAATGATATAGCTTGTTTCCAGAAGCCCTTCCACCACAGCCCCCGAAAGCCCCGACCTTCTATCACAAAGTCGAAAACAAATCCATAGATATAATGGACATAAAGTCAGCAAGAAACTCAGTCGAGAACTTTGGTCGGTCATGCCGGCGATAACCAAAACAGCCAATAAAATCAATATGATAACCTTAAGCAGGGTTTGGGTGTTTTCCTTTCCGAACACCACGGGAATCGTTTCGCGTCCCATCAGTTTATCGCTTTGCATTTCCATGATGTAGGAAAGCGACGAACGAATGAATACGATGGATATTGTAAAGAAAAATCCAATCGCCATACCGGAGTAGTTGATGATTTGATCATTGACGTCCGGCAGGACGGCCGTTACGACTCCCCACGCTGTCGCCATAAAGAGGCTTTTAGAGCCCGGAATGTCCTTCAATCGCTGAAAATGTAAAATTTTGGGGAGAATTTTCATGTTATACAAAATACCGGCCAGAGAAATCCCGGCCAATATAATAAATGATAGCAGACTTTCGTAAAGTGACACAGCAAGCGACATCGTCAGGGACGTTACCGCAGCCAGTCGGTAATATTTTTCATGACGAAAATAAGACTGCTCCCGAAAGGACCCGATCAGTCCCATTTCTTGACTCGTTGAAACACGATTCAACACATGCATGCCGTAGACGAAAAAAGCGGCAATCGCAATGGCGGTGGCTCGTGGAGGAATGTTTTGGAGCGTCATACAAGCCAGCGCAAGACACCCCGCCCCCAACGCGGAGTAAAAATCCGTCCTGACCGCCCATAACCACAATTTGTAAATCCATCCAATTTTTCTGTCCCCGTGGTCTTCCGCGATGCGGTCCATGACCTGATCGATGATCCAGTTGGGCGTTGAGGCGCCGGCGGAAACGCCGATTTTGTCATAAGAAGATAAATTCATGTCCTGAATTTCGTCGGCGGTTTCAATATGAAAAGTGGGGGTGTTCTGCCTCTGCGATAAATCAGCCAGACGACAGGTGTTGGCGCTGTTTTTGCCCCCCACGACAAAAACGGCGTCCATTTCTTTCGCCAGATCGATAATTTCCTCTTGTCTATTTTCCGTGGAAGAGCAGATCGTATTGAAAACAAGAGCTTGGGGACATTTCGTTTGAATGATCTCGACGATTTTCCGGTATTGTTCCGTTTCTTGAGTGGTCTGCGCCACGACGCATATCTTTTCCAGACAGGGGACGTCGCGGGCTTCTTCCGGCGTCGAGATGATCATCCCGCGACCCTTGGCAAATCCCATCAAGCCATCCACCTCGGGATGATTGCGGTCACCGACGATCAAGACAGAATAGTTTTGGCCGGCATGCTTTTTGATGATGCTTTGAGCGTAACCCACCCGGGGACATGTGGCATCCACAATCTTGACGCCGCTTTCACGAATCTTCTTTCGCTCATCCGGGGCAATCCCGTGCGCCCGGATCACCAAAACCGCACGGCTCTTATCCGGAATGTCGTCGATGTTCTTGATGGCGACAATGCCACGCTTTTTTAAGAGATCGATGGTCTGCGGATTGTGGATCAGCGGTCCATAGGTGTAAATCCGCCTTCCCGTTTCCGTTCGAGCGATCTCCAGAACTTTGTCCACCGCTTTTCGCACGCCCATGCAAAAACCGGCGGTTTTGGCGAGTTTAATCTCCATTCATGGCCTTTTTTCGTAATAAAAGAAAAAATTCTTTGTTGCCGGCCGGGCCCAGAAGCGGCGATAAACAGGTCCCTTCCACTTGCATGTGATTGGCTTGGCAGAATTGGCAGATATCGTCAATCACTCGTTTGTGGACGGCCGGGTCACGCACCACGCCGTTTGGTTCAACTTCGTCTTGCCTGGCTTCAAACTGAGGTTTGACCAAAACAAGTAAATGCGCGTCTTGCGTAATGAGTGGCAGAACAGCCGGGAGAACGGCTTTAAGAGAAATGAAGGAGACATCGATGACGGCAAGTGTCGGCTTTTCGTCCAAGTCCGAACCATCATAATGGCGAATATTTGTGCGCTCGATGGTCACGACGCGGGGATGACTCCTTAATTTCCATGCCAATTGGCCGTAGCCGACATCCAGGGCGTAGACTTTCCAAGCTCGCGCTTGAAGCAGACAATCGGTGAAACCGCCGGTCGAGGCCCCGACATCCAGGACAACGGCGTCGCCAACATCAAGGCCGAAATAATCCAGGGCGCCTCTCAGTTTGAGGCCGC
>CAZPTW010000104.1:0-8679 GCA_964589235.1 uncultured Smithella sp.
CGCTGTCGGTACTTTTCCCCATGAAAAAGCAAAGATGAGAAGGATAAGACCCCCGCGACACAGTCCCGCAATGATCAACCCTCCACGTACTGGATCACTTGGATCAAGACGCCGTCCGGGTCTCGTAAGAAGGTGGTGAAACGATCGGGCCGCGGCTGAAAAGGATCCATAAGAACCTCGGCTCCTTGGTCTTTGGCCTTGCACAGGAGTTTCCGGATGTCGTCGACCACCACGCAAATGTGGTTTAACCCGGTCATCGCGGAGGGGTCCGCCTGGACATCGCCGGGCCGGGCCTCTTCGATTTCGATTTGTATGGTGTCGTTGCCCACAAAGGTGAAAATCTTGCCCAAGATCTCAACGTTATCGACGACGGCCAGCCCCAGGACGTTTTGATAAAACCGGACAGAGGCCTCACGGTCTTTGGCCCTGATGCCCACATGATACCATTTCATCTCAGCCTCCGATTTGTTTTTTCGTCAGTTTGAAGCACAAGGCGGCCACATCCAATGTTTTTTGAATGTCGGACTCCTCCATCGCCGCGCACACAAACCAGTTGTGGTGCGGGTGAAAGAAAATACCCCGCCTGGCCGCCTGTCCGCAGAAAAAACGGTTGGTCTCGAAAAGTGGGTCATCGGCGAAGGTCATGAAAGGCATGGCCGGCGGGCCGGTCAAGCGGACCTCGACGCCCTCGGCGTCGGCGGCGTCTTTGAGGCCGCTCATCAGGAGGGTTCCCATTTTTTCAATCTTTTCGATCGCGCCGCTGGCCTTGATCTCGTCGATACAGGCCAAAGCGGCGGCAAAGGGAACACCCGAAAAGTAATGGGTGCCGGTGAAAAAGATCTTTTTTGCCGCCTCCATCAGGTCTTTGCGGGCCCCCGCCACGGAGATGGCATAGCCGTTGGCCATGGCCTTGCCGAAGCATTGGATATCGGCTTTGAAGCCATAGTGTTTGGAACTGCGGCCAAATCGAGCCGGAAACCGCACCGGACATCATCGACGATCAGCAGGAAGCCTTCCGCCTGGGCCATCCGGTTGACGCTATCGACAAACTCTGGGGTCGGAAGTTCCTGGTCCCTCATGGCATCGTGACGGTGCGGTGTGAGAATGACGCCCGCGACGCTTCCCGGGTGCTCCGACAAGACGCGCTCGAAATCCGCCGGATCGTTATACTCGAAGGCATACACATGCGATTTCCACTCTTGGGGAACACCCTCCCCGTGGGTTTGGCACCAGAAATGGGAACCGTGATAGGATCCCTTCGCCATCAGGATATCCATCTTGCCGGTGTGCGCCCGGGCAAGCGTGATGGCATAGGATGTGACATCGGAACCGTTTTTTCCGAAAACGCACCAGTCGATACCCTCGATCGTCTCCACCATTTTTTTGGCCAGCGGCAGCCACTGGTCGGAAGGCAAGGTGAAACAATCGGCGTTTTCCCATTGCTTTTTCGCCGCCTGATCCACCTTGGGATGTTTAAGCCCTAAAAGATTGGTTCCGAAAGAGCACATGAAATCGATATATTCGTTGCCATCCACATCCCAAATCCGGCATCCCTCGCCGCGATGGATGAAAGCGGGGTACGATCCGAACGTGAGGAAGGCGGGGGTGCGGGGGCCGTAAATGCCGTTGGGCACATAGCGCTTCGCTTCTTCAAACAGCTTGTAAGATGTCGTGAGGTCATAGAGTTTCATCATCGATCTCCTTATAAAAAAATTATGGCTCATGAGACGTCAGAGGCCGGGTTTCGGGGGGTGTTGTCCCCTGCAGTGATCAGGTGGACCATCTGCTCGGCCACCTCGTGAAAGTTGACGCTTCGGGGGGCGAGTAAAAACTGAATCGTCAGACCATCGATCATGGCCAGCAGAAGCGTTCCCAGGGCGGGCAGCCGGCGCGAATCGGCGATGCCGAATGCGCGCGCGATTTGACCGGCGATCAATTCCCGCCAGGTTTGGTACTTCACGGCAAATCGGTCTTTCAGGTCGCTGTTGTCGAGAATCGCCTCCTGCAAGAGATATAAGTTGATTTTGGCGTTGTTTTCGTCCTGAATCAGGGCGGTCAAGGTGTTCCGCAAGACAATGACCCAATCGGCGATGTCGCTTTTCCGTCTGGGAAGACTGGCAAAGATCGCGTCCGTAACGTCGGAGAGGTGTTTTTCCAGGATATCGTAAATGAGGTCGTTTTTGCTGGCATAATAGTAGAAAAGCGTTCCACGGCTGATTTGGGCTTCCCTCGCGATATCGGCGAGCGTCGTTTGCTTGATTCCCTTTTCCGCCATCAGTTTGCCCGCTTTTTCGATGATCCGTTTGCGGGTGGACGTTTTATCTTCGAAAACCTTGGCGCCCAAGAGAGAGCCTCCTTGCGTTGAGGATGAAAGACCCGCGCCTAAGGGGGTCATGTCTCGGTCGGATGACCGATTAAAATTGAGAGATATATAAACGATCGATGACCAAAAATCAAGAAATATATCATTTCATAAGTATTTCTTTGTGTTACCGGTTCGGATACAAATCGGTCGGATGACCGATTCTTTTGGAGGCATCCCGCAGGCGGTCCGGGGCTCTGTCTGAGACGTGGGGACGTTTGGGGGAAGTTCGCGCGTAGAAGCCGTCCGGCTGTCTGTCCGATGGCGGTTGTGCGAAAATGATCGCAGGGCGTCCCGACGTCATGAGACGCTTCCTTTTTCAAAGCCCTTCAATCGTCCAATTAATCTTTCTTCACGTTCGGCCGATATTCCATGGGGTGGCCACAGAGGATTTTCTTCGAGGAGAAACGATGCTGCATCGATCTTCACAAATATTACGCCGGCTTGGGCTGATGCGTCTGCTCATCGCCTTGACTATTTTTTCCGGATGCGTCGATTCGTCGGAGCATACGTCGGTGAGTCAGGAAGATGCGACGATCGAGATCGTCATGACGTACGAAGCGGATGTTCCGGCGCTTGGGTATCGGCAAAGGGCGATGATCACTCAGGGAATCGGCGAGTATGTCGGGGTGGATGACTGGCGGGATTCCGATCCGGTTCCCCCGGGGACAAAACTGGTCAACGGCGGCACAAGCGCTTCATATTCCGCAGACTTCAGCGACCGGTCGATCACGGCTTATTCCAATTATTTTACAACGGAGAAAACGCGCGACGACGCCCTCGCGGGCGGCCTCTTGGATGCGTCACGCTTCAATGGCCTGGTGGAGGTGGGGCCCTGGCGGGCCGATGGGACCACTGGACATTTCACCTACCGGCGCTATGGGGTTACCTACGACGTCATGCGGCCGCTCCCTGTCGCCTCCGCCGTCTGCCGGAACAACCCTCAGATGGATACAGAAGGCACAGGCGGCGCGGTCCAGTATTTCGCGCCTTTCATTCGCCAGGATCTGATCCGTCTGGGGTATGTTCGAATCTCCGGCGTTGTGGATTCATGGGAGGCAAGCCGAATCTCCTCACTTCCCCGATACGTCGCGCTCTACAGCCGCACCACAACGCTAGATGAGCTGAGTGCTTCGGCGCTCGAGAATTACAGCGGGCAAATGGCCGCCCGGACACGCTCTGAACAGGAACAGGCCGCCCAGTTGCGTTCGACGGCGATTACCCTGCGCGCGGAGAAAAAACGGTCCAATGCCACCTTTACCGCGCGCGCGACCGCCGGCGATCTTTCGCTCGCGGCCGACCGTCGGATTGACGGGTTTGCCCGCGTCGGCCTCGTCGCCGCCGGTGACATCGTGCTTGCGGGCGTGATTTGGGGAAGTGATCGGATATCGTCGCAAGCCGGAAACCATTGCCTGGTGGGGACGGGTGCGCTTGTCGAGACCTGGACGGATCGGATTCCCGCCGGATCCGAGTCGATTTCTTTTGCCTGTCGCTCGCTGGCCGTGGAGGGGCGGGTTCAAACTCAGGCCGCCCCCTGGTCGTCTTGGTCGCAAGGAACGCCTGGGAAAATTGTTCTTTCCGCCGCCGGTGCCGATCCCGCCGCGACCGGCCTCTCGATCGGAGAGGGAGGGCAGGTTCTGGCTCTCCTGCAAACCCCGCAATCCGATGCCTCGCTCAATGCCGTGCGGATGACCTCGGCCGGCGGCGGCATCGACATCGACGGTCCGGGTTATGGCTTCAATGTCGTGGCCGATAAGGGGACTGTCCTGGTGGAAAATACAGGCGCGCAGGGATCGGTGACGCTCCGGAACAAGGCGGCGTTGAGCGCCGATCGGGTGAAAGCATGCGCCCGGGCCGCCGACGGGACCGTGATCATCTATGGCGGCGCCCATCTCGACGCCGACACGCTCGTTGAGCTCATCGGCGGCGCGGCGGCCGGCGGACGCGTCGCTTTCAGAGGGGCAGGCGATGTGATAGTGACATCGAAAGCGGAAGCGGGCGCCATCGTGATCAGCGCGAATCGCGTGGAAGTGGAAACCGGTGTCCGGCTGGTGACCCGATCGTGGGTCAAGTCAGACGGCGTCTGGACCCGGGTGGATCAGGCAGCCGATGTCTATTGCAATGCCTGCGTTTGGAGTTCGGCGGGAGGTGGCGATCCGACGTCTGGTTATGAAGGAACCTGGTCGGTGCCGCCCCGGCGCATGGGGCCTCCCGCGGTCAATGCGTGTTTCTAATCGGACCCGATTGTGTGATATAGAGAACGCCTCTTTTAGAGGAGGTGCAAGATGATGGTTTCGGAAAAGCCCCCCGTGTTTCTCTATGATCCCCCCACCGTTCCCGGAATTTTTTTCCACCAGGCCGGCCGTTTGGGCGACAAGATTTTGTCCTGGGCCAAAGAAGGCGGCCGCTGGGAGCCCATGACTTGGCGTCAGGCCCATGAGATGCTGCCCCATGGCGTCATGGGACTTTGGGCGCTTGGATTTCAGAAGGGGGACAGAGTAGGCATTTTGAGCCGCACCCGGCGCGAATGGAGCGCGGCCGACATCGCCATCCTAACGGCCGGCGGTGTCACCGTCGGTATTTATCCGTCTGCGAGTCTCTGGGAAATGACCCATGTCATCACGCACAGCGGCTTGAAAATCTGCTTTGCCGAAAATGACGCATTGCTTAAACGGTTGTTGGAAATCCGTTCCAAAACCGGCCAACCCGAAGTCATCGTTCTCTTCGAGAGCGCTTGCGCCGCCCTTCCGGACGGCGTGTTTCTGCGGGAGACCGTCTTGGCGAAAGGCAAAGATCTGCACCAGTCCGATCCGTCGCGCTTTGAAGCCATCCGTCGCGCGGTTCGTCCATCGGATTTGGCGACCATTGCCTATACATCGGGGACGACCGGTCCTCCCAAAGGGGTCATGATCACACATGCCAACCTATACCATACGGCCATCAACGCCTCGACAATGCACCGTTACGAAGAAAACGACTTCGGCATCGCGTTTCTCCCGCTTGCGCACATGCTGCAACGTTTGAGTGTTTACGCGGCCATGCATTTGGGGATCGCCGGGGCTTACGCGGAGAGCATCGACAAACTTGTGGACAACTTTCAGGAACTCAAACCCACCGTGCAAGTCAGCGTCCCGCAAATCTTCGAGCGGATTTACAACCGCGTGCACCGGATGATGGAGGACGGCCCGGCCTTCCGACGGCGTCTCTTTTCCTGGGCGGTGGGCGTCGGCAGGAAGGTGTCGCGATGTCAGCGCGATGGCCGCCCGTTGCCCGTTTTTCTGGCTGTCAAAAGGGCCCTGGCGGATCGGTTGGTCTATCGAAAGATCGCCGGTGTCTTCGGGGGTCGGGTGAAATACCTTTTATGCGGCGGCGCGCCGATGCCGCTTTATCTTCTGGAGTTTTTCCACGCGGTGGGTCTGCTGATTCTGGAAGGCTACGGACTGACGGAGACAGTGGCACCCGCGGCGGTCAACCGAGCCGAATGTTTCAAGTTCGGAACGGTCGGACAGCTGATTCCCGGGATGGAGGCGAAAATCGCGTCGGACGGCGAGCTGCTCTTGCGCGGTCAGGGGCTTTTTTCGGGATACTATAAAGATCCGGACGCGACGGCCCAGGCGATCGACGCCGGCGGCTGGTTCCATACCGGTGACATCGCCGTCATCGACGACGAGGGGTTCATTGTCATCACGGACCGCAAAAAAGATATCATCGTGACAGCCGGCGGCAAAAACGTCGCGCCGCAAAATATCGAGAATCTGCTTCGAACGATGCCGCTTTTGGACCATGTCTTGGTGGTGGGCGATCGGCGCAAGTACCTGACGGCGCTCATTACAGTCGATCGGCGCGAGCTCGAGGCGTTTGCGCGGCGGGAAAACATCTTCCCCGGCGACGGCGGGCGTCTCACGGAACATCCACGGGTTCAAAAGGCGGTCGACGAGCATATCCAAAAGGTCAATCAACGTCTGGCGCCTTACGAACAGATCAAACGTTACAAGATTCTTCCAGACGAATTTTCCCAGGAAAAAGGCGAATTGACGCCGACGCTCAAGCTCCGCCGGCGGGACATCCTCGAAAAGTACGGGGATGTCATCGACGCGCTCTATGCGGAGAGGTGATTATTGTCGCTGGTTGAAGGAAACGCATCATGAACCTGAAACGTCTTTGGCCGATCGACCTGACAATGTTCTATCTTCAGCGGAGGGTCTTGCGGCGAACCATTCCGCTTTTGGCCAGTTTCAAAGTGACGTATCGCTGCAACTTGCGTTGCCTGGCCTGTCCGTTTCATTTGCGAGCGGCGCAGAATGAGGCGGCGATGAGCTGGGAGCGGGCCACCGCCGCGCTCGATGAGCTCAAACGCCGGGGGACGCGTCTGGTGGTGTTCGAAGGCGGCGAACCCCTCTTGTGGCGGGATGGACATTATCGCCTTTCCGACCTTCTCCGGTACGCGCGGCATCGTTTTCTGCGTGTGGCGGTGACCACCAACGGGACTCTGCCGTTGCCGGTCGAGGCCCATACCCTCTGGGTCAGTCTTGACGGTCTGAAAAGCACGCAGGATGAATTGCGGGGTGGATCCTTCGATCGGATTTATCAAAACCTGAAAACGACAACACACCCCCGCGTGTATGTTCACTGCACGCTCAACCGCCGCAATCTCGCGGATATCGAAGAGCTGGCGGAGCTGGTCAGTGGAATGCCCACCGTTCGAGGGATGACGGTTCAGTTTTTCTATCCATATCACCAAGGAGAAGCCGATTTGTCGCTCTCACCGGAAGAGCGGCAAATCGCCGTCGACCGTCTGCTGAGGCTGAAAGAAAGGGGCTACCCCATTTTGAATTCCGCCTCTTGTCTGCGCGATATGGTTTGTAACCTGTGGCGTTGCCATGACGACATCCTGATCAACGTCGATCCCGACGGTTCGATCACCGTCGGCTGCTACGCCAAAAACCGGGGTCGGGTTCATTGCCGGGAGTGCGGTTTTACCCCCGTCGCGGAGGCTTCCGGCGCCCTCGATCTCCACCCCGGCTCGCTTCTGGCGGGCTGGAAACTGTTTCTTCGGTAGACAGTTCAAATGGCGGAAAAGGACCGCCCCGCAGACCCGATCGTCGGGCCGCGCCCCTCCGGCCGGGGGCGTCTCGTCATGAGGCGCCCCACGGCGGCCACGGTCGTCCAAAGCGGTGACAGGACGCTCGCCTGATGTTTGCCGAATGATTACAGGCACAGGCGCAAGATATTTTCGACGACATCCGGTGTGATATCCGCTTTTTCGCCGAGCTTGATCATGTTGTGGGCTTTGAGCTGATCGATGACGGCTGATATGGTATCGGATGAAAGATTGTAATCGCATAGGCGGGTCTTGACGCCCAGGCTTTCGAAGAACGTTCTGGTTTGGTCGATGGCGCGATGAATGCGCTCGTCGTCGCTTCCGTCGCGGATGTCCCAGACGCGTTGGGCATATTGAAGGAGTTTATCTTTTTTCTCGGCCCGGCGGGCGGTCAGAAGGGCCGGCAAAACGATGGCGAGGGTGACGGCGTGATCCAACCCGTGAAGCGCCGTTATTTCATGACCGATCATGTGCGTGGCCCAGTCCTGGGGGACACCGCCGCTGATCAACACGTTCAAACCCAGTGTGGCGCACCACATCAGATTGGCCCTCACATCGTAATCGAGGGGGTCCGTCAACGCTCTCGGGCCTTCTTCGATGAGCGTCCGTAAAAGTCCTTCGGCCAATCGATCCTGCACCTTCCCGGCGACGGGGTAGGTGAGATACTGTTCGATGATATGAACGAACGTGTCGATAATGCCGTTTGCGATCTGGCGGGGCGGTAAGGTGTAGGTTTTCACGGGGTCGAGAACCGAGAACCGAGGATAAACCAGTCGGTGGACGAACGGCAGTTTCGTTTTCGTGGCGAGGCGCGTGATCACGGCGCCGTTGTTCATCTCCGACCCGGTCGCCGGAAGCGTCAGCACCGTGCCGAACGGCACGGCGGATGTCACGGCCCGGCCGCGGGACTCCACGATATTCCATGGATCGCCCTCATGGTGAACGGCCGCGGCGATGAATTTTGTGCCGTCAATGACGGACCCGCCGCCGACCGCGAGCAGGAAATCGCTCTTTTTTGCGCGCACGGCCTCGACGCATTGCATCAACGTCTCGAAGGTCGGATTCGGTTCGATGCCTGAAAACTCATCGAGGGTGTAACCCGCCAGCGCGTTCTTGACCTCGTCGAGCACCCCGTTTTTTTTGACGGACCCGCCGCCGTAGGTCACCATGACTTTGGCGCCTCTGGGAATCTCCGCGGCGATGTTTTTGATCGTTC
>CAZPTW010000105.1:0-8656 GCA_964589235.1 uncultured Smithella sp.
TTATCGTCAACCTGAGTTGCCAAGGTTTACGCTTGCTCGATGGATTCAAATCAATGACATACAAATCCGTAAATGGGCTTGATTAATATATTATTATTAAAATAGCAATAGAATTTTAGACATAACCCCTCGGCCTCTCCAGGATTTCTTGGACAAGCGAGACGCAAGCCATGTCGGTTTTTTTTACAATCTCTAGAAGCTTCCATCGCCCGCCGGAGGGACTTTTTTTCTAAGTGATTTGATTTTTTACTTTTTTTACTGCCAGCCGCTTTTACACCTTTCAAGATACCGCATCCCTCAAATAAAATTTATTCAAATAATCCAAGCACCTACATAAGTGGCTAAAAATTTGCTTCATTTTTTCTATCTAATTACCGTTGTATTGTCGCGCCAGAGCCTGCCAGAGAATCTTCAATCGATTGGAGACGCTTTCTCACCCACGATCCGTTCATTGTCAGGGAGGTTTTCAAAAGCATGGTCTCAAAGACGGCCTGAGATCCATCAGATGTTTTTTAGTGCCTTCCGTGAGGGCGAATTTTTTGGAGGTTTCAACCCATCTCGAATCTCTATGATTCAGAAAGGAGCTTTGCCATGAAAAAGTTCTGGTGGTTTGCGGTGATCCTATTTTGTTTTCTTTTCCAAATTTCCAACACATTTGCGCTGACGTATTTGGAAAGAACGAGCAGCTATACCATCAACAGCGACGGATCCTTCACGTACAACACGGTGATGACTTACGCCAATCCCGAGAATTACAGTGTGACAGCCAGCGGGACCTGGAGTGTTCTGTATTCCGGCGCCACCGTCGTCACATCCAATTATGACAGCTTTACATTCGGTTACAACAATCCAACCTTCAGCAGAACATATGATTTCACTTACCTCAATCCAGGGGGAACGGCGACGAAAACCATGTATTATAACGCGGATATCTACAACTACAGTTACACGCTCGACGCTTATGAAACCAAGACCCTGACCGTCTCTTACTCCGGCGCCGCGGGCATTTGGGCGGATTATTCCTCCAACCCTCTGTATCCGTGGATCGATCAATATGGATATTGGGAGTTTGTCGGCGATGGTTACACTTCTTCGCCGTGCGGCACTTTTACCGTCAATATCGCGTTGCCGAATACAACAAGTGAGTTTATCATTTTGGGAAGCGATATGCTCGATCCCGAGATCGTCGGGAATCAAATGAAGTTCACTTTAAACAATGTTCAGCAAATTGACATGGACATTGTTTTTAAGACTTCAAGACCGCTTGGCGTACCGGAGCCGTTGACCATGGTGCTTCTCGGCCTGGGGCTGGCGGGTTTGGCGGGGTTGAAAAAGACAACGAAACACTGATGGGTCTTGAATTTGTGTTAAAAGGCGGGGCTTTTCCGGTCTCCGCCTTTTTTTTATGCGGGATGACCCAAACGGATCCTCTGAAACACCCGCTGTCTCGGTCAGCTGCACGCCCGTTCATCCAAGCCTTTTTCCCATCCGGGTCTTGAAACGGTCGCCCCCAACAATCAATGTGCCACCCCGACAGACGAAAAACATCCCCCTGATCCCGGCGGAAGGCCGCGTTTGGTCATGCCACTACGCCGATCTCAGCCGCTTCGTTTTCACCATCCGGATGACTCCGGCCCTCGCCACCTTTGTGCGACATATCCTCCAAGCGTTTCGCGATCTCACCTCGAGCCGTCGATTGCCCTTGCTTTTTCTATGCGGTCATTGGTGCGCTTCAGCCCAGTTCTTTCCCGCCGCGATCTCCACCTTGAGCGGCACTTTCAGTGCGATCACTTCCTCCATTTCTTTTTTGACCAGTGCCATCACATCTTCTTTTTCTGTTTCAGGCGCTTCGATGACCAGTTCATCGTGCACCTGCATGATCAACCGGGCCGAAAGGTTCTTAACTCTTAAAAGCCGATCGATATTGACCATCGCCACTTTGATCAGGTCGGCAGCCGTTCCCTGGATGGGGGTATTCACCGCCATGCGCTCGGCAAACTGGCGGACGGCGGGCACTTGGCTTTGCAGTTCCGGCAGGTAACGGCGGCGATTCAAGAGGGTGCAAACATAACCGTTACGCCTGGCTTCTTCCAAAATGCCGTCCAGAAAAGCGCGGACTTTTTGATACCGTGTGAAATAACTTTCGATATAGGCTTGCGCCTTTTTTTGAGAGACGCCCAACTCTTTGGCCAGCCCGAAAGCGCTCATCCCGTAAAGAATACCGAAGTTAATGACCTTCGCCTGCCGACGCATATCGGACGTCACCATTTGGGGGAAAACACCGAACACATCGGAGGCCGTCCGGGCATGAATATCTTCGTCTTCGATAAACGCGGCAATCAGCGCTTCATCCCCCGATAAATGGGCAAGAACTCTCAATTCGATTTGAGAATAATCGGCTGAGATCAGAACAGATCCGGGAGCGGCGATAAACGCCTGTCGAATTCTTTTGCCTTCAGGCGTTCGAATCGGAATGTTTTGTAAGTTGGGATTGCTGCTCGTGAGACGTCCGGTCGCCGCCACGGTCTGATGATACGAGGTGTGAATCCGTCCCGTCCGCTGATGAACCAACGTCGGCAACGCATCGACGTAGGTCGATTTGAGTTTGGCCAAAGAGCGATAAGCGAGAATTTCCGCCGGCAGTTCGGAACTTTTTGCCAGATCCGAGAGCACATCCACATCCGTTGAATAGCCCTCTTTGGTCTTTTTGCCTTTGGGCAGCTTCAGCTTTTCAAACAGAATCGTTTGCAACTGTTTGGGAGAGTGAATGTTGAATTTCCCTCCCGCAAGACGGTAAATTTTTGCTTCGGAAAGAAGTAAAAGGTGGGCGAGCTCCTCGGACAATTGTTTCAACAAACCGGTATCTATGAGAACGCCCTTTTTTTCCATTGCGGCCAACGTGTATAGGAGAGGCATCTCGACATCTCGGTAAAGCGGCCATGCGCCCGTTTCTTTCAGTTTTTGACTCAAGACCGGCGCCAGCTGAGCCATCGCATCGGTTCTTTGGGTGGTATAGACGGCCAATCTTTCCACCGGCACCGCGGCCAAGGAAAAGTTCTTTCCCTTGCCGCCGGATATCTCGCCGACACCAGGAATTCTTTCGTGAAGATACTCCCAGACGATTTCATCCAGATCGTAGGAATGCCTGGCCGGATTGAGCAAATAAGCGGCGAGCTTCACATCGTCGGCGGACGCGATGCCGAAATGATCCAACACGACCAAAGTGGTTTTCAGATCGTAGACAACTTTACGGACATCGCCGTTTCCCATGATTGATTGAAGGCCGTCAAACACGTCTTTTTCATTCAGCGACTTTTTTTGACCCTCATGCCCAAGCGGCACGTAAAAGGAGGCCTCGTTGGTTTTCACCCCGATACCGATCAGCTTGGGGGGGGAATTTTTCTCCCAAATCATATCCAAGAAGATGTCCCGGGCGTTGGACAACCTTTGAATCATCCGCTCCAGGGATGTTTTGTCCTCGACCTTGGCGCATGCCGTCACCGGCGCAGCGCTTTGGGGGCGAATTTGTTGCAAAAGGGTCGAAAACTCAAACTCGCTGAAGAGATCGGCCAAACGTTCTTGATTCGGCTCTTTGCGCGCGGCGGATTGAAGATCAAAATCCAACTCGATGTCCGTCCGGATCAAAGCGAGCTTCCGGCTGAGCCGGGCTTGATCCGCGTACTTGCGAAAGCTCTCCCGCAACTTGATATTCCGCAAGTTTTCGGATTGGGCGATGACCTCCTCCACCGTTCCATACTCCTCGATGAGCCTCTGGGCCGTTTTCGGTCCGATGCCGGGCACGCCGGGGATGTTATCGGAGGGATCACCCATGAGCCCCAGAATTTCGACGACTTTATCCGGCCCGACGCCGAATTTTTCTTTGACGGCCGCCGCGTCGAAGATTTTGTCTTTCATGGTATCGACCAGGTGGACGTCATCGCCGACCAACTGCATCAAATCCTTATCGCCTGAAACAATCGCCGTCCGCCAACCTTTTTTCCGCGCTTGAACGACCAACGTCCCGATGAGATCATCCGCCTCGACGCCTTGCTTTTCCAGCACACAAATCGAAAACGCGCGAATGACATCCTTGACGCGGGGCACCTGTGGAATCAAATCATCGGGCATGGGCTTGCGTGTCGCCTTGTAATCCCCATACTCCTCATGCCGGACCGTAGGGCCTTTAAGATCGAACGCCACCACGGCGTAATCGGGATCGAGATCGCGCACAAGCTTGATCAGCATGGTGGTAAACCCATAGATCGCGTTCGTGGGAAATCCCTTGGAATTGGTCAAGGCCGGAATCGCGTAGTAGGCTCGGTACAAATAATTATTGCCGTCGACGATGGCCAAAAGCGGTCGTTTGTCTTTGTTCATCTCATCATCCTGATTTCATTTTCTGAAGCACGGTCGGCTTGTTTCAGGCGGACGTCAAACAAATCGGCGAATGAAAGAGCTTGATCTTTTATTCCGATGGCTGCTTGCGCCTTTGCTCTTCCAATTGCTGCCGATACTGCCGGGCCATCTCCTCCGCCTGTTTGCGAAGCTCGTCAGCCGATTTTTGCATCTCTTCCGCCGATTTGCCGTATTCTTTTTTCAAGTCTTCTCCCATTTGGCGCCACTTTTCCACCTCCGTCGACACGTGCCGGGCCCGATATTGGCTATACACCCCCAGGAGGGCGAAAACCGCCGCAATCACGCCGAACACCAACCACGCTTTTCGCGCGTCAAGGCGATGCACATAGACGCTCGCCGTCACGAGATAAAACAGCATGATGGCGGCGTTGACGACGGTACCCGCGTAGGGCACGGCGCTGATGACGGCTGTAACGGGAGCCAGGGCCATGAGGTACGCCCCACACCGGTAGGATGCCTCATAATCTTCGGTCGATCCCATGAGCTTCCAAATGACAAACAGGACGGCCCCACCGATAAAGCTCCCGATCGCCGCCGCAATCGGCATGAGCACGATCATCGAGAGAGCCTGGGCAAGACGGTTTGACAAACCGACCTGCCCCAAGCCGAAAAGACCCAAAACGGCATAAATGACTCCGCTGATCAACCCCATGACAACGGCAAAAACAAGCGGCTCGACATATCCGCCTGTTTTTGACATCTGCTGAAAAAAGTCCGCAGGCCTCGTGATCACATGAACGGCTGTCTGCGGCATAGCCGCGACACGAATGTCTTTGGGTTCCATCGTCTCTACCCTCCTTTTCCCGTAAAGGGGAATGACAAAACGTTGACGATTGATTCCTCCTACGCTGCTACGCGACATGCATCAGGTCGGAACCGATTTTCATCGATCCCGAAACCGTTTCAACCTTTTGCGAACTACATGTCAAACGATGCGTTGATCTTAAACACCCTCACCGCCCGCATATCGAGAATATCCGTAACCCCGGTTTTCCTCTTCACGTCTTGGAGGAACGCTTCTAGATCATCTGCGCCTGCGGCGCTGACGGTAAACCAGATGTTATAGTCATGGTCTCGTCCGTAATTGTGCGTCACCCCTTTGTTGGCGTTGACCACCGCCACAAAATCGTCGATCTTTCCCTCCGGCACGCGTGCCGCGCACAGGGTGCTCACACGCCCGAGCTTCACGCCGTCGAAGACCGCACCGATCCGACGGATGACTCCTTCATCCTTCATCCTCTGGATACGGGCCAACGCTTCTTCCTCACCGATGCCGCACCGGCGGGCAATGATCTCAAAAGGACGTTCTTCAAGCGGAAAGTCCTTCTGAAGCACGTTGAGCAGCTTTTTGTCAATCGCGTCCATGTTTCGGCTCATATAAACACAAAGGCTCTTCCGCCAGATAATCTCCGGTTGCCTCATAGGCTCTTGCGCGGCACCCGCCGCAGACTTTGAGAAACTCGCAGCGGCCGCATTTGCCGCCATACTTGCCGTCATCGCGCAGATGGCCGAACACGTCGGATGTTTCCCAGATGTCGCCGAAACTTTGCCGTTGGATGTTCCCACAATCGAGTTCGAGATAGCCGCAAGGCTGCACCTGGCCGACATGGGAGATAAAGCAGAAAGTGATACCCCCCAGACACCCCCGATTGGATTCGTGAAAATGCCCCCCGACTTTCTTGACGGGAGGGGGGCTTTTACGCTTATGCTGGTGCATGATCCGGAAGTAATGGGGGGCGCAAGTGGCTTTGAGCTGAATGTCGCACGTCATGCTCCGCTCATGAAACCACATCAAGGTTTCTTCATAATCGGCGGCGGTAATGGCTTGCGCAGCCAGGTCTTTGCCCCTGCCGGTCGGTACCAGCAGAAAGATGTGATGGGCCGCCGCGCCGATTTTGACCACCATATCGTGAATGTCCCTGATCTGATGAAGATTTGCGGTCGTGATCGTCGTGTTGATCTGAAATTCCATCCCGGCTTTCTTCATCACGTCAACGCCACGCATCGCGCCGTCAAACGCTCCGGGCTCGGCCCGAAAATCATCGTGACTTGCCGCATTCGGTCCGTCGATGCTGATGCTGACGCGCTTTATGCCCGCGTCGATCATTTTGTCGACGGTCGCATCATCGATCAATGTGCCGTTGGTCGCCATGACCATGCGCAGGCCTTTTCCGCTTCCATAGGCCGCGATGTCGAAAATATCGGGACGCAAAAGCGGCTCGCCGCCGGTGAGAATGATCACCGGTTTGGCCACGGAGGCGATGTCGTCCAGCAGGCGCAGACATTGCGCCGTGGACAGTTCACCCGGATACGGCCCAAGGCGGGAAGCCGCCCGGCAGTGTTTGCAGTTGAGATTGCAGCTGCGTGTCACCTCCCAAGCGATCATCCGAACTTGATTTCCTCCCACTTTTCGCGAAAGGCTCATAAATCCCCTTTTTCGTCTTTTTTATCCCCCTCCCCGCGTCCAAGGCGCGTTGGGAAGGGGGAGACGTGATCCCCGTCTTCGAACAAATTTTTCCATTCCGGATTCGTCTGTTCAATCATCCTGCGGATCGACTCGTGATCCGCTTCTTTCAAGAGCTGTTCTTGTTCCCTGGCGGCGGCGACACATTCGTGAAGCTCGTACCAGACCATTTTTTGATCCATATCGGCCTGACGCTTCCGCCTTTCTTCCTGGAAGTTGGAAGCCATTCCGACCTGCAACGTTCCATCTTGCATCCCGATCAGGATGTACACAGCCGGATGCTTGAACATATCCGCCTCCTAGCGGAAACCTTTTCACCGACTCATGCTCCGTCGTTCGGACGAAAATATCGGTTCCAATAGGCCCCGATGAACCCGTGATAAAGCCGCTGAGCGCGCTTCCTTCTTCTTCCCCTGAAGAGGGGAGGGGCAATGAGATCCCTTTATCTCCCCAGCTTCTTCGCCAGATCCTTGGCCCAATACGTAATCAGAATATCCGCCCCCGCTCGTTTGATGGCGGTGATGCTCTCCATCATGGCCTTTTCTTCATCGAGCCAACCCAGCTGCGCGGCGGCTTTGATCATTGAATACTCACCACTGACGTTATAAGCGGCCAGCGGTAAGTCGAATTCCTGCTTTGCGCGGCAGATGATGTCCAAATAGGGGAGGGCCGGTTTGACCATGATGATATCGGCGCCTTCGGCGACATCGAGCGTGATTTCCCGGATCGCCTCGTCGGAATTGGCGGGATCCATCTGATAGGCTTTGCGGTCGCCGAACCGGGGCGCGCTTTCCGCGGCTTCCCGAAACGGGCCATAGAAGGAAGAAGCGTACTTTGCAGAGTAGGCCATAATGGGAACGTCATCGAACGCGCTTTCATCCAGGGCCTCTCGGATGGCGACGATCTGGCCGTCCATCATGGCCGACGGCGCCACCATATCCGCTCCGGCCTTCACTTGTGAAAGCGCGGTTTCAGCCAGAACCTCCAAGGTGGCGTCGTTCAAGACCCGGCCCTTTTCAACAATCCCGCAATGGCCGTGAGTTGTGTATTCGCAAAGACACACATCGGTGATAACCAACATATCCGGCACTTCATCCTTCACGCGTTTGACGGCTTGCTGGACAATTCCGTCTTTGGCGAACGCACCGGTCCCCTGATCATCCTTGGCCGCCGGAATACCGAAGAGAAGAATCGCCGGAATGCCGAGTTCATGGGCTTCGCGCGATTCTTTTGCCAAATGGTCCACCGACATCTGAAAATGACCCGGCATGGAGGAAATGGGTTTCTTCACGCCCTTCCCCGGCACGGCAAACAGTGGATAGACCAGATCATCCAAAGACCACCTGGTTTCACGGACCAATCTGCGGAAATGATCATTCTTTCTTAATCTGCGTCCGCGGTATTCAGGAAACTGCATGGCTCAATCCTCCTTTTTGGAGACTTCTTCATCCGTCAGATAGCAGGCCGGATCCGGTCCCCAAAGATCGCCTGCCGCCTCCGCCCGGGCGCGGAAGTTGCCGCCGCACACCGACAGCCACACGCAGGTCGCGCAGCGGCCGGTCACATGCTTTTTTTTGTCTTTCAATTTCATGAGAAACTCGTTTTTTTCATCCATCCAAATTTCACTGAAAGGCTTTCGCCGCACGTTGCCCAGCGGTTGATTGCGCCAGAATTGATCGGGGTAAACTTCGCCATCCCAGCTCACACAGCCGATGCCGACCCCGGAGGAATTGCCCTCGTTCATTTCCAACAGATTCAACACTTCTCGGGCTCTCG
>CAZPTW010000106.1:0-8630 GCA_964589235.1 uncultured Smithella sp.
CCGGGACCTCGAGACACCCGTCTAGCCACCGGCCCACTCGCGACGTTATGGAGGTATGATGCAGGATCTGATCGATCTCACTCTCCTGCGCTGGGCGCCGGCAATCCCCCAGGGAGCACGGGCGCCGCGCGGGCGGGTCCGCCGGCGATAACGCCGGTACCAGCGGACGCGGGTTTCAATAAAACTTTTCCAGCCCCAAACTTCCCTAAAACCTCGTAGGGAATCGTCTTGTTGGCGACGGCGACCTTCATCATATTCTTCTTAGCCGTTTCCATTCCTTTACGGATCGCTTCGGGAACTTCGTGCGCTTTTCCCAATCCCGCACCGATCATCCCATTTCCATCCCCCACCACAACGATGGCGCTGAAACGAAACCGCCTTCCCCCTTTAACGACCTTTGCCGTACGATTAATGGCAATGACACGATCAAGGAGCTCCACATCCCTTAGATCTTTTTTCTCTATTGCTTCTTCTCTAATCATGAGTCCCGTTCTCAAACCTTGGAATTAAAATTTAAGACCACTTTCCCGCGCGGCATCCGCTAAAGCCTTTACGCGGCCATGATAGAGAAATCGACCTCTATCAAAAACGACTTTATCGACACCCAGCGACAACAAACGCACAGCTATGAGCTTTCCGACTTCGCGGGCGACATCCACTTTCTTCAGCCCCGCCAGTTTCCCTGCCAGTTCTTTACTGAGCGTTGATGCGGCTGCAATCGTGGTCCCTGTCACATCATTAATGACTTGAGCATAAATGTGTTTGTCCGATCGAAATACGGACATACGCGGTCTTTCCGGCGTTCCCGTAATTTTACTCCGGACTCTTTTCTCTCTTTTATTTCGAATCTTTAATGTCTTTTTGGAAGCCAATGTTCCACCTCTTAAAAACTTATATTGTTGATCATCTATTTCGCGCCTGCCGCTTTACCGGCTTTACGACGAATTGTTTCTCCGGCGTATTTGATTCCTTTGCCTTTATACGGTTCCGGTTTCTTTAACGCTCTAATTTCCGATGCAACCCGCCCGACCTGCTCTTTGTTGATTCCAGAGACCACTAAGTTGACCTGTTTATCCACTTTAATTTCAATTCCCTTGGGGATTGTGTATTCAACCGGACTCGAATACCCCAACACCATCTTCAATGTGGAACCCGCAACTTCCGCACGATAACCAACACCGGATATTTCCAGCCCCTTCTCAAAACCCGTGCTGACACCTGTGACCATATTATTGATTAAGGTTCTGGCCAATCCATGATAGGACCTGACAATCCGGTCGTCCGATTTTCTCTCGACGCTCAAATGGCCATCAGATATCGTAACAACGATCCCTTCCGGTATTTTTGCCGATAATACCCCCTTGGGGCCTTCCACCTTTACGATACCGTCACTTTGACTGACTTTCACGTTCTTTGGAAAAGCGATCGGTTTTTTACCTATTCTCGACATGGACAAAAAACTCCCATTTTGATTCTTTCTTTAACTACCAAACATTGCAAAGCACTTCACCGCCAACGTTCAATTCTCTTGCTTCCTGATCCGTAATGACACCGCGAGACGTGGATAGAATTGATATTCCAAATCCATTGAGGACTTTGGGAATTTTATCTGCAGGAACATATACCCTCCGGCCGGGTTTACTGACCCTCTTGATGTCTGTAATGACCGTTCGCTTCGTGTCCGGATACTTCAGCGTGATTTTCAGCATGGAGTGTCCACGTTCATCTTTCACGACATCAAAATTAGTGATATAGCCAGACGCTTTTAAAACCTTTGCAATGTTCATATTCATCTGCGACATGTACACATTGACATTTTTAAAGCGTGCTTTATTCGCGTTTCTGATTCTTGTCAGCATATCGGCAATAGGATCCGTCATCCCCATGCTTCTTCTCCTTAAAGACTAAAATTACCAGCTCGATTTGATCACACCGGGAAGCTCGCCCTGAAGGGAAAGTTTCCGCAAGCAAATTCTGCACATTTCAAATTTTCTATAATACGCCCGGGGGCGGCCACAAATCTGACAGCGGTTATATTCTCTGACCGAAAACTTCGGTTTCCTTTTTGCTTTTGCTATTAATGACTTTTTTGCCACGCGAAATTCCTCCGGCTTCCTTTTGTTAATTCCTGAAGGGAACGCCCATCAACCTCAGCAATACTCGAGCTTCTTCGTCTGTTTTTGCGGAGGTGACGATGGTGATATTCATACCTTTAATTTTTTCTACTTTGTCATAATCGATTTCCGGGAAAATAATCTGTTCATGCAGACCGATCGAGTAATTCCCCCTGCCGTCAAAAGCGGTCGTCGATATGCCTCTGAAGTCTCTGACTTTCGGCAAAGCCACATTCACAAGACGATCAAAAAACTCATACATCGTATCCTGTCTTAATGTAACCGAACAGCCGATCGGCATTCCCTGGCGAAGTTTGAATGTCGCAATCGACTTCTTCGCTTTGGTGACAACCGGCTTTTGACCGGTGATCATCGCCATTTCCTGAACGGCACCGTCAATAATTTTGACGTTGGAAATCGCTTCACCCAATCCCATATTGACAACAATCTTCTCCATCTTGGGCACCTGCATGGGATTGGTATATCCGAATTCTTTCACCAACGCAGGAACCACCGTCTTGAGATAATAGTCCTTTAGTCTAGCCATTTTTTCATCCTACATCGATTACGTCGTTACACTTACTGCAAATACGAACTTTCTTACCGTCTTCGAGAATGCGGTTTTTAATTCGGGTCGCTTCCTTGCATTTGCCACAAATAATGCTGACCTTGGAGACGTCCATCGCCGCTTCTTTCTCAACGATACCACCCTTCCCTTTCTGATCGGGCCGTTTGTGCTTTTTGATGACGTTGACCTTTTCGACAACCACTTTGTTTTTTTCAGGAATGGTTCTCAGAATCTTGCCGGTCTTGCCTTTATCCTTCCCCGCAAGAACTTTTACCAGGTCACCTTTTTTCAATCTGCCTATACTCATTTTTCCCCTCTTCAACCAGGCCTACAAAACCTCAGGAGCCAGAGATATAATTTTCATAAACTGCTTCGCCCTCAATTCGCGAGCGACAGGACCAAAAATTCTCGTTCCGATGGGTTCCATCTGATTACTGATTAAGACTGCAGAGTTATCGTCAAATTTTAGATAAGATCCATCCGGTCGTTTTACCTCTTTCACAGTGCGAACGATCACCGCCTTCATCACATCGCCTTTTTTAACCTTTGAATTGGGGATCGCCTCTTTCACCGACACAACGATGACATCGCCTAAACTCGCATAACGGCGTTTTGACCCTCCGAGGACTTTAATACAGGCGACCCGCTTGGCGCCGGAATTGTCTGCCACATTTAATATTGTCTGCATTTGAATCATAAGTTAACTCCACTCTAGCAAACCACTTGGAATGTTTTACCAAGCTTCTATTTCGCTCTTTCCAAAATTTGAAGCATTCGCCATCGTTTCTCCTTGCTCTGCGGCCGCGCTTCAATGATCAAGACGGTGTCTCCTATTTTACATTGGTTTTGCTCGTCATGGGCTTTGTATTTGACATGCCTTCGCACATACTTGTGAAACACCGGATGTTTTACCAGTCTTTCCGATTTCACCACGATGGTCTTATCCATTTTGTCACTAACGACGACGCCTTTGATCGTCCTCTTATTGCTCTTTTCTGCCATTTTATCGCGTCGCCTCCTTTTCCCGTAACACCGTCGCGATACGGGCGATGTCTTTGCGCAGGCGGCCTAGGCTCGCGGTGGACTCTAGCTGTCCGCCGGCATGACGCAGCTTAAGCCGAAACAATTCTTCCACTAATTCACCCTTTTTCGTTTGAAGCTCGTTGATCCCGAGACCTCTGATTTCTTTAATTTTCATCAGATATCTCCCTTGATAAAAACTTTGTTGCAATGGACAGCTTATGCGATGCCAATCTGAAAGCCTCTTTCGCAACTTCTTTGCTTACTCCTTCCATCTCATAGAGAACCGCACCGGGTTTTACAACGGCCACCCATCCTTCGGGAGCGCCTTTCCCCTTGCCCATTCGAGTTTCCGCTGGTTTTTTCGTGATCGACTTGTGTGGAAATATACGAATCCATATTTTACCACCACGTTTGACGTAGCGCGTCATAGCAACACGAGCCGCTTCGATCTGTCGCGATGAAACCCAGCCGCACTCGGCGGCCTGAAGCCCATATTCGCCAAAAGCGATGGAGCTACCCCTGATGGCTTTGCCCCCCATACGACCCTTCTGCAACTTTCTATATTTTACACGTTTTGGCATCAACATAATCTAAAACTCCCGTTTCTCCTCGCACCCGTACCTTCTTGAAAAAAAGATCTTTATCGGCACTAAGCTTGTTTTTCATTCTTCGTGGGTAAAACCTCTCCATGGAAAATAAGAACTTTCACCCCAATGAGACCGTATGCTGTTTTGGCTTCTGCAAATCCATAATCAATATCTGCGCGTAATGTGTGAAGCGGTACCCGTCCTTCGCGATACCATTCCGAACGGGACATTTCTGCCCCACCGAGTCTCCCGGAACAAGTTATCTTTATTCCCTTCGCGCCGAACTTCAGCGCATACCCTACGCACTTTTTCATGGCACGGCGAAATGCCACGCGCCTTTCCAATTGCATGGCCACGTTTTCAGCGACCAATTGCGCATCCGTTTCCGGTTTTCTGACTTCCAAAATATTGATGATGATCTCGGCTTGCGAAAATTTCTCAATTTCAGCCTTCAACTTCTCGATTTCGGACCCTTTCTTTCCTATAATGACACCGGGGCGCGCAGCGTATATGTTGACCTTTGCTTTATTTGCGGCGCGTTCAATCTCAATTTGGGAAATGCCTGCATGATAAAGTTTCTTCTTGAGGTACTTCCGAATTTTCAGATCCTCAAGCAACATGCTGCTGTAATTCTTTTCGGCAAACCACACAGATTGCCACTTTTTAATGTAGCCCAACCGTAGTCCAACCGGGTTAACCTTCTGGCCCAATATCGTTCCTCCTCTTACCTTTCATCCACAACAACGGTAATATGCGACGTTCTCTTTTTGATACCCGCCGCCCGGCCTTGCGCTCTCGCCCGCCATCTTTTTAAAGACGGCCCCTGATCCACATAAATTTCCTTCACATAAAGAGTGTTTTCGTCAATGCTGGGATTTTGCGATGCATTGGCAACAGCAGACTTCAGCACCTTTGCAACGATCCCCGCCGCATACTTTCGGGTGAACAGAAGAATTTTTTTCGCCTCCTGCACTTTTTTGCCACGAATGAGGTCGACAACCAATCGAACCTTCTGCGGCGACATCCGGACGTATCTCGCTACTGCTTTAGCTTCCATATTTCATCAACTCCAAACCTGACCGTTTGCGCATCAATTCTTACTTTTTAACTTTTGTTTTCCGATCGCCGGAATGGGAATAAAATGTTCTTGTCGGCGCAAATTCACCCAATTTATGACCCACCATGTTCTCGGTCACGTACACAGGTATGAATTTTTTCCCATTATGAACGGCAAACGTATAACCAATAAGTTCCGGTGTAATGGTTGACCGCCTCGACCAAGTCTTAATCACATTCTTGCTGTTTTCCGCCTCCATCTTTCTGACTTTAGCCAGCAAACTTTCCTCAATGTAAGGACCTTTTTTGATCGAACGTGCCACGTTTTATTAACCCCTTCTCTTAACGATATATTTGTCAGTCTTCTTGTTCTTTCTCGTTTTATGTCCCTTCGTCGGAACGCCCCAAGGCGTACAGGGATGACGGCCGCCGGATGACTTTCCTTCGCCGCCTCCCATCGGATGATCGACCGGATTCATGACAACACCGCGGTTGTGGGGCCTTTTTCCCAGCCAACGGGTACGTCCCGCTTTACCTATACTTATATTTTCATGCTCATTGTTTCCAACTTGGCCAATCGTTGCCATACACTCGATAAATATTTTCCGAACCTCACCAGACGGCAGTCGGACTTGAGCGTATTGACCTTCTTTGGCCATTAGCTGGCCATAAGACCCTGCTGAACGAATCAACTGCCCGCCACGACCAACTTTCAATTCAACATTATGAATCAGGGACCCCAATGGGATATTTTTCAAAGGAATGGCATTGCCCGGTTTGATATCCGCTTTTTCCCCGCTTACGATCACGTCCCCAACATTGATTTGCGCAGGCGCCACAATATATCTTTTCTCACCGTCATGATAATTGAGCAATGCAATACGTGCCGAGCGATTGGGATCATATTCGATGGTCGCCACTTTTGCTGGAATATCCGTTTTGTTTCGACGGAAATCAATCACACGGTACTTTTTCTTATGCCCGCCTCCGATGAAGCGTGCCGTAATCCTTCCATAACAGTTGCGTCCACCGGTTTTTTTAATCGGTCTCAAAAGGCTCTTGACCGGTTCCGTGGAGGTAATCTCAGCAAAATCGGAAACACTCTGAAATCTTCTGCCAGGTGATGTCGGTTTGTATTTGATAATTGCCATTTTTTAATCCTTAAATCGTTCTATACGCCTTCGGCGACTTCTATGCGGCTACCTTCCGCCAACGTCACAATTGCTTTTTTCCAAGAACTCTTCTGTCCGACCACTCGTCCCATTCTTTTTTTCTTTCCAAGAACATTCATGACACGGACATCGGTGACTTTGACCTTAAAAAGCTTTTCAACAGCTTGATGGATTTCCACTTTATTGGCTCTTGGATCCACCTGGAAGTAATACTTATTCGACGCTTCACGTTCGATATTACTCTTCTCCGTCAGTATAACTTTTTTAATGATATGATACATTTCCATTATGCCAGCAATGCCCCCTCAATCTTTTTTATAGAGGGTTCAAGAAGAACCAGGTGTTCATGATTGATTACATCATAAACATTGATGCCTTCCGACCGAATCATTTTAATATTTCTTATATTTCTCGACGATTTCATCAAATTTACATTATCCTGGTCAATGACGAAAAGAGCTTTCTTAAGCCCGAAGAGAGTCACGACTTTCTGAAAACGCTTGGTGCTGATGGTTTCCATCGGAAAATCGCGAAGAATTGTCACCTTATCCGTTTTAGCCTTCAGTGAAAGAGCTGAAATTAATGCGTTTCTTCTTACTTTTTTGGGAACGCTGTATGAATAATCCCTCGGCTGCGGTCCAAAGACCACCCCGCCTTTTCTCCATAAAGGGGAACGCGACGATCCCGCTCTCGCACGGCCCGTACCTTTCTGACGCCACGGTTTCTTACCTCCACCACTGACATCGCTTCTGCCTTTGGTGGCGGATGTCCCTGAACGCCTACACGCTAACTGCATTTTGACGACTTCATAAATCGTCGCTTCATTAACGTCCGCACCGAAAACAGCGTCATTCAATTCAACTTGCGCAACTTTATTTTTTTCGATATCAAAAACATCTGCGAGGGCCATGTTTATAACTCCACCTTATGCATTCTTCTTCCTGGCCTGTCTGATCACAACATACCCGTTCTTACAGCCTGGAATAGAACCTTTAATCAACAATAAATTTCTTTCGGGACGCACCTGCCAAATTTTCAGATTCTGGATCGTCTTCTGGACGGCTCCCATATGTCCACCCATTTTGGTGCCTTTGAACACGCGGGACGGATCCGCGCTGGCCCCAATGGAACCAGGGGCCCGATGGAACATCGAACCGTGCGTTGCACGTCCGCCACGAAAACCGTGTCTTTTAACGACACCTTGAAATCCCTTTCCCTTTGACGTTCCAATCACATCAACATAGCTACCGGCCTGAAAAATATCAGCCGTGATCTCCTGACCGACTTCGTACTGGCCCGGCTCAGTTGGAAATTCTTTAAGAATCCGAAAAAAGCCCTTATTGGCTTTGTTAAAATGACCTTGCAACGGTTTGGTGACATTCTTCTGTTTTATCCGGCCATATCCGATCTGAATAGCATCGTAACCGTCTTTCTCCTTTGTCTTGACTTGCACGACAATCGACGGTTCGACCTCAATGGCAGTCACTCCGATCGCCGCGCCGTCTTCGGCAAAGACCTGCGTCATTCCCAATTTCTTTCCAATAATTCCCTTGCTCATCACAAACCAACTTTTATATAAAAATATAAAGCCACAATTCCTAATATCCTGGACATGACATTTTCAAGGCCACTTCCAGAACCATCACTCAAATGCCTACGCTTTGATCTCGACATCCACCCCAGCGGACAGATCCAGCTTCATCAGGGCATCCACGGTCGCTTGCGTCGGCTCAACGATATCAATCAATCTCTTGTGAGTGCGGATTTCGAACTGCTCGCGGGACTTTTTATCCACATGCGGTGAACGATTAACGCAGTACTTATTGATTTCCGTAGGGAGAGGAATAGGACCGGCAACACGCGCACCGGTCCTTTTGGCCGTCTCTACAATCTCTTCAACAGATCGATCCAGCAGTTTGTAATCGTAAGCTTTGAGGCGAATTCTTATCTTTTGCTCTTTCATTGATCAGATAACCTATCTCCAGTTTCTATGCGATAACTTTGCTTACGACACCCGCGCCTACCGTTCTTCCACCTTCGCGAATGGCGAATCGAAGTTGTTCTTCCATCGCAATCGGGGTAATCAACTCCACGGTCATCTTCACATTAT
>CAZPTW010000107.1:0-8388 GCA_964589235.1 uncultured Smithella sp.
GATGAGTATGACGCGGAAATTCCCGTCGTGGAAAAAACAGATGACAAGACATTTACTGTCTTGGCCAAAGCGTCCCTGGACGACATCAACGAATTGTTGCCGCACCCCATCGAAAAAGAAGAGCAATATGAGACGTTGGCCGGGTGTTTGATTCACAAGTTCGGAAAAATCCCCGCGACGAAAGAGAAGATCGCCTTTGATGACTATGAATTTTCCATCCTGAAAAAAAATAGAAACTCGATCGTTTTGGTTCAGTTGACGGATCTTTTATGATTCCCTTGACATAGAAAAGATGGTTTTATAAAACGAAATGGTGATTTGAATTGTTTTAAACACCGACTCCATCAAGACCCAAAGAAAGTGAACCAACAATATGGATCAGCAGTTCATGCTCGATATTGAAAACAAAGCGAAACAGTGGTTGGGGGAGGGCTACGATCAGGCGACAAAAAAAAGGGTTCAATATTTGATTGAAAACGATCCCGCCTTGCTGGTGGATGCCTTTTACAAAGACCTGGAATTTGGGACCGGCGGACTCCGAGGAAAAATGGACGTGGGCAGTAATCGGATGAATAAGTACACAGTCGGTCTCGCCACGCAAGGGTTGGCCAATTATTTAAAAAAGACAGTCAAAGGAAGGCAGGCGAAGGTCGTCATCGCGTACGATACACGGAAAAACAGCTCTTTCTTTGCAAGAATAGCGGCGGACGTCCTTTCCGCCTCCGGCATCTATGTTTACCTGTTTGAAGACTTTCGTCCGCTTCCAGAACTCTCTTTTGCGGTGCGTTATTTGAAGTGTTCGTGCGGCATTATCATTACCGCGTCACACAACCCAAAGGAATATAACGGATACAAGGTGTTCTGGGAAGATGGCGGACAAATCATCAGCCCGCATGATAAGAATATTACGCGGGAAATTCAGAAACTGAGGATTGTCGATGTTCATTTTGACGGCCATGAAAAAAAGATTGAAATGGTCGGCGAACGAATTGATCGGGCGTATTTGAAGAGTGTCAAGACATTGTCTTTGTCGAAGGACCTCATTAAAAAGTATCAGGATCTGAAAATTGTTTACTCCCCCATTCATGGGACAGGCAAATATCTGGTGCCGCAGGTATTGAATCAGTTAGGGTTTAAAAATGTTTTTCATGTGCCTGAACAGGAAACGACCGATGGAAATTTTTCAACAGTGAAGTCCCCCAATCCGGAAGAAGAAACGACCTTCAAGCGGGCAATCAAAAAGGCCAAAGAGGTCGACGCGGATATTATCGTCGTTACGGACCCCGACGCAGACCGCGCAGCTTTGGCCGTCAGAGAAAAGAAAGATCGTTACATCGTCTTAAACGGCAATCAGGCCGCAACGGTTTTAGTGTACTATCTTCTCAATCGGATGAGCGAGAAGAAATATTTGAGAGGGAAAGAATACATTGTCAAGACGATTGTGACAACCGAGATTTTGAAACACATCGCGAAGGATCGATCCGTAAAATGTCATGACGTCTTGATTGGGTTTAAATGGATCGGAGACGTCATTAAAAGATCGACGCCGGAAAAAAAGTTTTTGGCGGGCGCTGAAGAAAGTATTGGATTTCTAGCGGGAGATTTTGTTCGGGATAAAGACGGCGTCATCACCTGCGCTTTGTTTGCCGAGGCGGCGGCATGGGCGGCCGCCCAAGGTAAGAGCTTGTTGGATTTGCTCATCAATATTTATGTCGAATATGGTTACTACAAAACGCGAATGGTCTATGTCGTCAAGGATGGGTTGGCCGGAGAGCAGGAAATCAAGAATATGATGGATGCTTACAGACGTTTGCGCTCGGGGAAGATTGGAGGCGGAAAGATCACCAAGATCAATGATTATTTGGAAAGAAAATCAATAGACATTGTGACCGGAGTCGGAAAAAGAATTACATTGCCGAAATCCAATATCATTCAATTTTTCTTAGAAGACCGAAGTAAGATTACCGTTCGGCCCTCCGGGACTGAACCGAAGATCAAATATTATTTCGAAGTTTCAAGCGATTTGCCGAACGCGGCATCTTTTAAAAAAGTCGATGGAATCTTGACGGAAAGAATCGATCAACTGGAAAAAGCCATCATCAACATAATATAAAAACCAAGGACCATATTCATTCGGGAACGTTATCCAACGTCTCCGTCCACGCATGTCACCCTGCCGATTTTTCCCGGCGAAGCGGGAACTTTTTTCCTCTAACGTCGGCGCCCTCAATCAACAGTGTTTTGTAAATATTTGATTACAAATAGAAAATATTGAATGAATGGCCTTGGCATGTCTCTTGCTGATTTTCGTTGAAAAATGGTGGCGTGAGGAATTTATGCAGATGATGGCAACCAAAATGGCTCAAGGAAATGCAGGAAATATCAACACAGTGTTATTGCAGATGATGCAATCGATGAGCGGAGGCCAGGCGACCTCAATCGATTTGAGTGTAATGCAGAAGACGTCCGGCGGCACTGATGTCAATTCCTTCTCGCAGGTCCTCCTTGAGCAAATGCTCCTTTTTTTACAATCAAGCGGTGTTGAATTGTCCAGTACGTCAATTTCTCCGGAGGAATTCATTTCCTCGCTGAAGAAGCTTTTTGAAGACGATCCGTCTGGGATGGACAGTCTTTGGACCGGATTCTTTCAGATGGCGTCGATCGGGCAGCAAGCCCTGAGGGATGTGCAAACGGTCCCGGCGGTGACGGAGGGTTCGGACACAAAGGGTGAATCTGCGAGAATGGAAAAGACGTTGGCTGAAGAAGGACATGCGGCGGCACCTCTGACGTCCGTGATCGTGCAGACCATCAAGGAAAGCCTCAAAGAGCTTGGTTCAAAAGACGATCGTCTATCGATGATAAAAGATCAGATGCTGAACCCCGGCCATACCGATGCTGAAACATTTGAAAAAGGTATGACCGAAGTGGAAACGGATTCAAGGTATAAGGCCTTGGGTTTCAAAACCGAGATCGAGAGCTTTCAAAAGAATCAAAACGTCCATATCGATTCCGTTTCAACAAATATCATAGACGAGGAAACTCCGTCAAAAGTCAGTTCCCCTTCCGCATCGACACCGTCTTTCGTGAATCAAAAGAGTGCGTCACCATCCCCTGAGATCTTTGATCATGTTGAGACAAAGCAGATCGAAGCGACGTTGAAGGACATCGAGCCAAACATTCAGGCGGTATCTGGCGCAATTGAAAGAGTCTCGGCAGAAAGACGAGCCACAAAAGCCGCTGACATCAAACCGGTTGTCCAGGAGCAATCATCCATGCTCAGCCTATCGGGAAAAGGAAAAGCGGCGGGTGAGGATCCGTCCACGCTTCATTCAATCGCCGCGGGCGGCTGGGATGCAGCCGAAAAACCTTCCTCTGATACTGAAATCATTCAACAGGAACGGAATGTGGAATCCATGAAACGGGATATTAAAAATACCGTCCTGGAAAAAGAGGGAAATCAGAACAGGCCACAGACCGTTGCATTTCAGGCGGTCACCGAGAAAGTCAGGCCTGATTTAAAAACAAGAATGATCAATGTCGAGAGAAACGTCGATAATGGGGCCTTGAATTCGGTGGTGGGGGCGCCGGGAGGAGAAATCGAATCTCGAACCGACGAGGCTTCATCGACATCGATCATCAATCGGGTGGCGGCCGAATTCCGTGAGCATGCGATGAGTGAGGGGGGGCGTGTCAAAATCACACTGACGCCGCCTTCTTTGGGGTCGCTGGAAATGGATGTGTCTGTCATGAACAGTAAAGTGAGGGTCATGCTGGTCGCCGAGAACAAAGATGTCCAAAGAATGCTCTCAGGTAACATCGAAACATTGAAGTCCACCTTGCAGACGCAAGGGCTGACCATCGAACGATGTGATGTGATGATGCAGGATCGGTCGGAAGATTATCCTCAGGGATTCAACGCGCGCCAGGACTTCGGGCAGCATCAGACGTCTGGTGAAAGACCGTTTCGTTCACAGGACCTTGAAAATGAGTCTTTGAGAAAACCGCAGCTGTCCGATGTTCAAGCGGCGGTCCGCCTTCCGCAATATGCGGGGTCGGAAGTGATCAGTTTATTTGCATAAACCAGGAGGCAAAGATGGGTACGAACGTTCAAACCGTCACCAGTTATTTAGACACCAGCTATTCCAGCAGCGCGACATCGACGAAAACGAAAAATGATTTGGGACAAGACGCTTTCATGAAAATGTTGATCGCCCAGCTGCGGAATCAGGATCCGCTCAATCCCATGGACGGCACAGAGTTCGCCGTACAACTGGCTCAGTTTTCGTCACTCGAACAACTGCAGAAACTCAATACCACGATGAGTTCTCTGCCTGATTATCTGGGGTCGTTCAGCAATGCGCAGGTGGCCAATCTCATCGGCAGTGAAGCGACGGCCTCCGGCAATGTGCTCGAGGTAAGCGGTTCGGCGACGAAGATATCCTATAAACTTCCTTCGGCCATCGCCGGCGCCACCATCAATATTTATAACGCAGGGGGTCTTCTGGTGGATACGATTCAAATCGGTTCTCAGAAAGCCGGGGAGCAAAGCATCACCTGGGACAGCAGTGGCTTCAATTCGGGAAATTACACCTATTCCATCAACGCCAAAGACCAAAATGGAAATGCCGTTAAGGCGGACACTTATATCAATGGCGTTGTCAGCGGGGTTTCCTACAAAGACAATCTCTCCTACCTGGTGATCAACGGGAAGGAAGTGGCCTTTACGGATGTCATCAAGATCAATAAAGCGACGAAATAAAAAAATATTCATGTTACAGTGAGGAGGATAAGATTATGGGTAGCGCATTATGGGCGGGAATTTCAGGGTTGAATGCCAGTTCCAAACAGTTGGACGTGATCGCCAACAACCTGGCCAACGTCAACACGATCGGCTTCAAGTCGGATACGACGTTTTTCGCGGACGTTTTGAGTTCCAGTCTGTCCGGTGGGGCAACGGGCACCATGCAGGTCGGGCGCGGTGTTTCCGTGGCTGACGTGCAGACGCAATTTGGTTCCGGCTCATTTGAAACGACGGGCAATGCCACCGATGCGGCCATCGACGGCGATGGGTTTTTTATGGTCAATGACGCCGAGGGCGGTACGTATTATACTCGGGCGGGGGCTTTTCATTTGGATTCAAACGGCGTTTTGGTGGATATCAATGGCTACAAGCTTCAAGGGCAGATGATCGTCAACGGTGAAAATCAACCGTTGGGTGATATTGTTTTGCAGGGGGTTCAGTCAAGGCCTCAGACGACAAGAGTGGTATCCCTGGGCACCAATTTAAACGCGGCAACCGCCGCCGGCAGCCAGTATAACACCACACAAACCATTTACGATTCCCTCGGCGCGAATCATACTCTCAACACGACTTTTACGCGGACCGAACAATCCGGCGTCGGTTACTGGGGGATTCAGGTCTCTCTGGACACAACCCCTGCCACATCATTGAGTCCCGACGGATTTATTTTTGACAGTGAAGGTAGTCTGGCGGGGTATTATGAAGGTTCACTTGGGGCGACCTCCGGAGGAACGGTGACGCTCAACCGCCCGGGGATGGTTTATAAGGACACCACGAGCGCCATTTCGATTTCAAGAGACGCGGTAACAGGGCTTTGGTCGTTTGATGTCGTCGGGGGGGTAAGGCAAGACGGGGGGTACACCAACGCAACCATCATCAGCGCCTCTGCGATCCATCCTCAGATCAGCCTCGACGGGACAGGTAGCATTGCCGATTTGACGTTTGTCCCGACGGTTCTGGTCGGCGCCACGACGGTGACGGCCGAATTGGATAATACCACGACGATGGGACGAACCAACGTCGACATCAATTTGACCGGGATTGCGCTTCCCGGCGGTGCGACCATTGGAGATGGAAATCACCTGACGTGGGATATGACCAGCAATAACGCTTTGGATATAACGCAATACGCCTCTCTGTCGGTCATTCGCTCCGTTTCATCGGATGGATATGCCTCCGGTCAATTGAAGTCTCTGTCCATCGATCAGCAAGGCGTGATCAGTGGATTTTTCACCAACGGACAGACAGCGGAGTTGGCGCAAATCATTTTGGCGTCCTTTTCAAACCCATGGGGACTCAATAAACTAGGGTCGAATCTGTTTGGCGAAACGGTTGTCTCCGGGGAATCCATTCGCAACACACCGGGCGCGTCCGGCATGGGATTTCTGACGCCCAACACGGTTGAAATGTCCAACACCGACATCGCCACGGAATTCATCCGGATGATCACCGCCCAAAAGGCGTATCAGGCCAACGCCCGCGTCGTCACCACGCAGGACACGATCATGTCCGAGCTGATGAACATCATGCGATAAGAACCGTCTTCAACGGGCGCCGGAGAAAAAATCCGGCGCTTTTTTTATGTGTCAAATCTTTGACTTTTTGTCAAAAAAGTCTGGCATTGATGGATGGGCGCTGATGAAAATCCGTGCGAAAAAAGTTGCCATCATTCTTCAAATATTTAATCAAATCACGTAATTAATTCGTTTGTCCCAACTGGGTGAATTCGATCTGTTTCTTTCAGCCGCAGGTGGTATGCTCCTTGCTTTTCTGCTCATATATCAATTCATTTGACGGAGAGACATATGGCCGCAGCAGAAAAAAAGAAAAAAGACATCAAGGAAGAAGCAGAGGATGAAAACGAGAAGGAATCCGACGATAAGCCTGAGAAAAAAGGCTCGATGTTAAAAATCATCGTCATCGTCGTCATCGCTCTTGTCATTTTAGGAGGTGGCGGCGCAGCAGCCTATTTCTTCTTTTTCAAAGCGAAATCTCCGGCAGCCGAAAAGAAACAGGAAGCGAAGCCGCAGGTGGCCGTTTTCCTGCCCATGGATCCTTTTATCGTCAACTTGATCGATAATGACGCGGAAAGGTACTTGAAAGTTGTGATGCAATTGGAGCTTTCCGATCAGATGATGCTTGAAGAGACAAAAAAAATCACCCCAAAAATCCGGGACGCGGTCTTGGAGTTGCTTGGGTCAAAAACCTACAAGGAGATGAGCGATCCCCTCGGCAAGCAGCGGCTGCGTGATGAAATCGCCATGCGCGCCAATATGGTGATCAATTCTCCAAAAGGAAAAGTCGTGAGGGTTTATTTTACGGAATTTGTCATTCAGTAATCAGAGGCGACATGACGAACATTCTTTCACAAGAAGAAGTCGATGCCCTTCTTCGCGGAATATCGGGCGGTGAAATAGAAACGGAGACGGAGGAGTATCACGAGCCCGGCGCGGTGATTCCCTACGATTTGACCAGCCAGGACCGGATTATCCGGGGTCGAATGCCGACGTTGGAAATGACCAATGAAAAGTTCGCGCGGACGTTTCGCACAACCCTGTCTTCCCTTTTACGTAAGGTCATTTCCATTACGGCGGTGTCCGCCGATATGATCAAATTTGGGGAGTTTTTGAAAACTTTGCCGGTTCCCACCAGCTTGCATCTGTTTCGGATGGACCCTATGCGGGGGACGGCCATCTTCGTCGTGGAATCCAAGGTCATCTTCACGCTCGTGGACATCATTTTCGGAGGAACGGGAACGGAAGCCTTCAAGATTGAAGGCCGGGAATTCACCGCCATTGAAAACAATCTGATCAAAAGAATCGTGCTTTCCGCCTTGGGGGATTTGGAGAAATGTTGGAAACCTCTGATTGATTTGACCATTACGTATCAACGCGCTGAAATCAACCCGCAATTTGCCCAGATCGTTCCGCCCACGGATGTGGTGGTGGTGATGAATTTCGAAGTGGAAGTGGAATATACCTCCGGCGTGATTTCAGTTTGTATTCCATACTCCATGCTCGAACCGATCAAAGAGAAGCTTTCGGCGGGATTTCAAAGCGAGCAACTGGAAGTGGACAAGGCCTGGGCCAACCGATTCAAAAGTGGTCTTTTGAAGTCTTACGTCGATATCATGGTGGAACTGGGGAGCGTTTCGATTCATGGCAAGGATATCGTGAATCTGAAAATTGGAGACGTGATCCAGTTGGATCATTATGCGTCAGATCCACTCGATATTTATATCGAAGGGGTTCCCAAGTTCAGGGGATTTCCGGGAATCTATAAAGGGAATCAAGCCGTGCAGATAGCTCAGATTATTACGGGGAAAGAGGATTTGGAATATGGAACAGAATGAAATCGATGAATTAATGAAAGGTGTTGGACAGTCGACCAGTCCGGAACAGGCGGTTTCCGAGGACAATATCACTTGGGATGACGTCAAAGAGGAAATGGAAATGTCCTCGCGACCCGTGCCGAAGACAGAAGTTTCCAATGTCCATTTCGACGAGTTGCAAAAGCCGCCTGCGCAAGGAAAATCCAATTTAAATTTGGACTTCATTCTGGATATCCCTCTGACGCTGACCGCCGAG
>CAZPTW010000108.1:0-8379 GCA_964589235.1 uncultured Smithella sp.
ATTCTGGCGATCGGCCAGGGGAATTCGATATCTTTGAGGATATTGAAGCCTGCTTCCGAGTGCGTTTTGATCAATTCAAACTCGAGCGTGGACAGACGTGTCGGTTTGGTAAGGATTTCTGAAGGAACGGATATTTTACCGATGTCATGAATCATGCCGGCCAGCCGGATGCCGTCGATCTGGTCGCGCGACAGACGCATCTCCGTGGCGATGGCTCGAGCCAGGTCCGCGACGCGGCGTTGGTGTCCGGCGGTGTAAGGATCTCTCGCCTCTACAGTCGCCGACATGGCGTTGATGGTCGCGCCCAGCGAACGTCTCAAACGATGGATGCTTTCCTGACGCTCCTGTTCGAGTTTCTTTTTCGGGGTGATGTCTTCCACGATGCCGTGGAAGTAAAGCAAACGACCGGCCGAATCACGGACGGCGCTGACACTCATGTTGACCCAGATACGGCTTCCGTCCTTCCGGTAGAATTCCGTTTCATAGCCTTTAATACCGCCGTTCTTACGGACGATTTCCATGACTTTGTGATATTCACCGGCATGGACATACACTTGCTTGGGAATATTGGTGATGTGCTTCTGGGCGTCTTCCGCCGAGCTGTAACCGAGCATAGCCGCGAAGGCATGGTTGACCGTTGTATAAGGGCTGTCGGGCGATACTTGGAAAATCCCTTCCTGGGAGTTTTCGACGATGGTGCGGTATTTCATTTCGCTTTTGACGAGATCGTCTTCCATTTTTTTGCGCTGCGTGATGTCCTGAATGGTGCCGATCATATGAGAGGGACGTTGATCTTCCCCAAACGTTAATTCGCCCAGGCCATGAACCCATCTCGTCTGGCCGTCGTTTCTTCTTACAATACGGTATTCCATGTCGAAGGTGTTTTGATGTTGGATGACGTGCTCAGTGAGATATCGGCTCATGGTGTCCCGATCTTCCGGGTGGATAATATCGAGCCATCCGTGAAAAGTTTTGGGATAGTCCGAATCAATACCGAAGAGATGGTCCAGGACGACGGAACTGGTCCAAATACCCGTTTTGATGTTATAATCGTAAGAACCCATGCGGGCGACTTCTTGGGATTTGCGCAGAAAAAGTTCTTTTTGTTTGAGCTCTTCTTCCGCGAGGCGGCGCTGGGTGATATCTCTGGCGATGGCGATCATGCCGATAATGGTCCCATCTTGGGCGATGGGCGAGGCCATGATTTCACCGAAAATCACTTTTCCGTCTTTGGTTGTGAATTCATAGACGGCATTGGAGATTGTGTCTCCCGAAAGAACACGTTGGATATTTTCAACGGCTCTCGCGCGGGCGTCGGGCATGAGCATGACCAACTCGTCCACCCGGCGGTTGATCATCTCATCGGGGGTATAACCCAAAATTTTTTCCACACTGGGTGTAATGCTCGTGAGGCGAAGATCATGATCCACCATGAAGATCACGTCGGACGTGCTGGAGAAGGCTTGGCGATATTTTTCCTCGCTTCTACGAAGCGCCTCTTCCGCCTCCCTCCGGGATGTTACGTCCCGAAGGATTCCGCGAAAGCCGATTGGATTTCCCTGATCGTCCCGCAATAAGGAAAAAGAAGACTGAACGATCCGCTTTGAGCCGTCCTTGCGGATGATTTCATAATCGAACTGACTGCCTGGTTTCCCTGTTCTATAAACCTCGTTGTGGGCTTTGTAAAGTTTTGCCGCCGTTTCCCGGTCCATATACGAGCGGTTGTTCATTCCCATGAGTTCTTCACGGGAATAGCCCCAGATCCGGCAGATCGAATCGTTGAAAAAGGTGAAATTCCCGGCCAGATCGGCCTCGTAATAGCCGTCTTCAATCTGATTCAGGATGTTGCGGTATTTCTCTTCGTTTTGACGCGGATTCAAGACGGCATCCCCGGTATCCTCTGAGGGGTTGCCGCTTTCATGACCCTGTCGTTCTTCACGGATGACGCATTTGACATACTCTCTGCCGCCGACTTTGAAAAGACGGCATTCAAACGAGACAAGAAGGTCTCGGCTGTCTTTGGTTTTCAAGGGAACCCGCCGATGCGTGATATGTTTTTGTGCCCGAAGATTACAGATTCCCTCATGAAAGACCGATAGGTCTTCCGTGGACAAAACGCTTGAGATTTTCTGATCGAGAAACTCTTGGCGGGTGCATTTCAGCATTTGGGTCAAACCGACATTGACATCTACGATCTCGCCCGTTTCGGCATCCAGGATCATGATGCCTTCGGCATCCAGGTCGAAAAGTGTTTGGCGGATCGCGAGAATATCCGGATTGGCGGTAGAATCCGATTTGCTTGTAGGGGGAGACTCGGGAGAGAATGGTGTAATCGGTCGTTTTTTCTCTCTTTCATCAGGCATCTGATTTCGGGTCATGAGGTTTCTCCGCATTTGGTTGACATCAAAAGACAATATCCCGCGTTGAATCGATGTGATCGGATTTGCGGCATTTTGACGTGGAAAATGAGGAATGTCAAGATAAGATATACATTTGATTATTTTTTTTTATTTCTTAACGCTTGAAAAGTTAAATTTTAGACGATATGATGACGGGAATGCCAGTAAGTTGATCTGTGATCGAGAAAGAAGCGGAATATTCTACCATTGGAAAAGGAGAAAATGAGGATGCAGGTAGAAAAAAAGAGCGTTTTGTTTTTTGTCTGTATCGTGTTGGCGGTGGGTTTGCTCATCGGCGTGGCAGGTTGTTCCAAAGAGGCCAAACTGGATAGGCACTGGAAAAAGGGCGAAGCCTATTTCACCGAGAAGAAATTCAAAGAAGCGATCATTGAGTACAAGAATGTCATTAAACTGAAGCCGGACCACGCTCAAGCTCATTACAAATTGGGCCTTTCTTTTCTGCAAACGGGCATGATTCGGGAGGCATACTCTGTTTTCCTGAGGGCCGTGGAATTGGATCCGTCCATGTTGGAGGCACGTAAACATCTCGGGACGATGCTTCTGCTGGGTGGAGAGACGGCCAAGGCCACGGAGCAAGCCCGGGCGATTCTGGAGAAGGACCCCAAAAGTTCTTCAGGTCATCTGTTGATGAGTCATATCCATTTGAGAGACAAAAAACTCGACGAGGCCATCAGCGAAGCGACCAAAGCCCTAGACGGTGACAATAAATCGGATGCTTATTTGCAGCTGGCCAACCTGTATATTTTGAAGCGCGATTTGGTTTCCGCGGAGAGCGCGCTCAAAGAGGCCGTGAAGCTCAACGAAAAGGAACTCAAACCCCGCTTTTCGCTTGCGGAGTTCTATTTGCGTTCCGGAAAGCCGGATCTGGCCGAAAAAGAATATCTTCAGGCCACTTCGATTGCGCCGGATCATTCGGAGGCTTTCAGTAAATTGGGCGCTTTTTATGTGGTCACCCGGAAGATGGAAGATGCCGAAAAGAATCTGATCAAAGCGGTGGAGTTGTCTCCCAAAAATCCTCTACCGGCGATTCAGCTGGGCAATTTCTATTTGGCCTGGAATAAAAAAGATAGAGCCGAAGCAACCCTGAAGGCGGCTTTGAACAAAGACTCAAAAAATGCGATGATCTTGGCTGCCTTGGCTGATTTTTACATCGGCGAGAAAAAATACGATGAGGCGATGAACCATACCGAGACCATTTTGAAGGCCAACGCCAAAAGCCAGGAAGGGTTGTTTTTAAAGGGCAGAATTCTCCTGGCCAAAAACGATTTCGACCAGGCTCAAAATTTGTTTCAAGGCTACATCAAAGACAATCCTCAATCCGCCCAGGCGCGTTTTTTCAGCGCCATGGCCTATTTGGGAAAACGCAACGCCCAACAGGCGAAAGCGGAGCTTGCCGAAGCGATCAAACTCAATCCCAAGTGGGAGCAGCCCAGGCTCGCCTTGGCGGAAGCGCATTTGAGGGAGGGAAATCCCGATCAGGCGATCGCCCAGTGCAGGGAGATCTTGAAAGTCAATTCCTCGAGCGTTCCGACCTACCTTCTTCTCGGCAATGCCTATATGGCCAAAAAGGATACCGCCGCGGCGGCAAAGACCTTTGAGGAGTTTGTCAAGATCGCTCCCAATCATCCGATGGGTTACAACCAGCTGGGCAAAGTGCTCATGGCGCAAAAAAAAGAAAGTGAAGCGGTTGCCATGTTCGAAAAAGCGTCGTCGTTATCGCCGACCTTTGTCGAGCCGGTTCAGAACATTGCCGCCGTCTATTTGATGAAGAAAGATTTCGCCAAAGCGATCGAACGGGTGCAGCGCCAGATCACCGCGGTGCCGGACAATCCTTACTTCCACAACTTGCTCGGAACGATTTACGAGGCCAAGAAGGATCCCGCGCAAGCCGAGGCGAATTTAAAAAAAGCCATCGAAATCAATTCCAATATCCCGGGGCTGCACAATGCGTTGGCCGGTTTTTATTTAAGACAGAAAATGACGGATAAAGCCAAGCTGGCCTATCAGACGGCGCTTGACAAGGCGCCGGATTCTTTGCAGGCGTTGATGGCGCTGGGGTTGATCTACGAACAGGAAAAAAATCACGCGAAAGCTCAAGAATTTTATGAAAAGGCCCTGAAAGTCAACCCCAACTTTGTTCCGGCGGCGAACAATCTGGCGTATCTTTACGCCCAGCATGGCGGCAATATTGATGTCGCCCTCAATTTGGCCCAGAGAGCCAAGGAACGAATGCCGGATGATCCCAATATTTCAGATACGCTGGGGTGGATTTATTACAAGAAAAACGTTTTCAACACGGCCATCACCTATTTGAAGGAAGCCGTCGAGAAAAACCCGAGTCAAGCCGTTTTACGCTATCATTTGGGCATGGCGTATTACAAAAACGGTAACAAGGAATCCGCGAAAAAAGAACTGTCTGAAGCGCTTAGGCTTGATCCGAATTTTGAAGGCGCCGAGGAAGCGAGAAAAACGTTGGGGACATTGTAGCCTCATACATAATCTGGCGTAGGGACCGTTGAGGGGGCCCTGCGCTTTTTTATGTCTTTTTTATAGGATGGATGCATGATGATGAAGCGTGTGGTGGGGCTGATCGTTGTTTTCTTTTTGGTCTTGACCTGTTTTGTCGAAGCGGCGGACTATGATGCGGGGGTTCAAGGGAAGGTCATTTTACAGACGGAATCCACATCCACGGGGGATCCCATTGCGTATCTGAAAACGGAGCGGCCCAAAATAACCGTCATGGCGGTTGACATTGCGCCGGGGGCGGAAACCGGCTGGCACATCCACCCGGTGCCTGTCTATGCCTACGTGCTGGCCGGTCGACTCACGGTGGAAGTCGAAGATGGAAAGAGCTTTGAGTTCAAAGGAGGCGACGCCATCATCGAAGTGGTCAACAAGCGTCACAACGGGATCAATAAAGGGTCGGTTCCCGTCTCGCTGATTGTGTTTTACACAGGGGGCAAAGGAATTCCCAACGTGATCAAATCCGATCATCGTTGATCAAAAAAGAAGGGGCCGATCGTCCATTATTGATGAAGCGCCATGAGATTGTTTTTTGTCCCCTTCGATCTTTAACCCGAATCTATTTCTCTTTCTCGAACTTGTCCTTTTCCGCGCCGCAGACCGGGCAGGTCCAGGTGTCGGGAATGTCTTCAAAGCGTGTGCCGGAGGAAATGCCGTTTTCCGGATCACCCTTTTCAGGGTCATAAACATAACCGCAAACGGTACAGACATAACGAGTGGCGCTTGTTTTGGGCTTGGCGGTGGCTGCGTCCTGATCATAGGTCGGGGCCGTCTTCGGTGATTTGCCGCCTTTGACATTTTGGTAATAGGCATAGGTCATTGGTTCTCCATCGGCCAGGAGATCGCCATCCAAAACCTTGCCGACGAAAATCGTGTGAGTGCCGCAATCCAATTGGCTTTCCAGTTCCGTTTCGATATAGGCGATTGCATGATCCAAGACGATGGGCATGCCTGTCGAGCCGACTTTGGTTCGAACCTCTTTGAGCTTGTCGACCGTGCGGCCGCTTTTGAAGCCGAATAGGCCGATAAAGGTCATGGGGGCGGCTTCCGATAGAATGGAAATCGTGAATTTGCGGCTGGATTCGATGAGTTCATGGGTGTAATTGTCTTTGTTGATGCAGACGGCCACTGTCGCGGGTTTGGAGGAGACTTGAATCACGGAATTGGCGATTTGTCCGTTGAAGGTTCCATGTTGGCCGGAGGTGATGATGTAAAGTCCATAGCTGATTTTGTGAAGGCATGATCGGTTCATTTGATCCTCGTTTTTGTTTTTTTGGACAGGTTTATAGCCGAATTTTATGATTGTCGCCAGGATATTTCTTCAAGGTTTTTTCTTTTGACAAACCGGCGTTTCTCCGATAGGGATTTCAAACCAAAAGCTAGAGATTTTAAACTTTTATGTTATTTGATCTCGTTTCGAGCGAAAGAAAAGGAAAGATTGGTTCAAATCGGAGGGTCAGTGTTCTGAAAAGGAAAGAGGGAAAAGCATGATGACATATCAGGAGTTCTTGCGGAAAGATTCTTTTAATTTCAGGGAGGTTCTCGCTTTTTCCCACGGCCGGTTGATTGTAGACCCTCCGCCTCATTTCGAAGCGCGTCTGCCCGCGCCGCCTTTTCTGATGGTGGATCGCATTCGGCGAATCGAAAGCACCGGGAAAGGCGGCAAAATTATCGCCGAGCAGGATGTTCGCCTGGATGCGTGGTTCTTTCAATGTCATTTCACGAATGATCCGGTTCAGCCTGGTTGTTTAGGCGTGGATGCGATTTGGCAGCTTCTGGGCTTTTTTTGTGTTTGGCGCGGCGCATTGGGAACCGGAAGAGCGCTGGGCTGCGACGAAGTGACCTTCAGCGGACAAATTCGTCCCGACAACAAGTTGGTTCGGTTTGAAATTGATGTGCGCCGGTATTCACAACTGCAAGAGTCAGGGGCCTCCATCGTTGTCGGCGATGGAAGGATTTATGTCGACGGCGAACAGATTGCCTCCGTCTTACAGGCCAGAACGGGCATTTTCAAAGACATTGCCTACCGGGATTATCCAAAACGCTCAAAACGATCTGTAGGCGGCATGATGCAAAAGTGAGCGGTCAGTTTTCGAAGGAATTGAGGTTGGAAGGAAGAAAAAAATATTGAAAATCTTTTCCGATTGACGTTAAGATCCGCAAATTTTTGAAATGATGGGGCGTTTCGGAGAAGCATTTGAACATTATTAAAAGGGCAGCACTATCCATCGCGAAAAAAAAGTTTTGCCGTGAAGCGATACAAAATAGGGCGGATTTGAAGTCCATTTCCCGAAAGCCGAGCACAAAGGTCATCGTCGGGATCATCCTCATCGCGTTTAGCTATGTGATCGGTATGCCGGCGGTTGTCGCCTTCGGTGTGGTTGCCGCGTGGCTGAAGGAACCGTTGGTCGCTGTCGTCGGAGGACCTCTGATTTACGCGATTTCCACGATCATTTTTATCGTCGGCATCAAACTGGCGGGAAAGAAATATTTCGTCGACCTTTTGAGGTGGACGGTTCGAGTGATTCTGGAGAAAATTCTCGGGGCGGACGTTTGCCAAGTCACCGGTGGCGCCTCGGGTGGAGAATACATCAAAGGACAGAAATTTTAATTTAATATTGAGGTGATCCATGAGTACGGTAGATGAATTGATGGTGGAATTGAAGGGGAAGATCATATCCACCCTGGGATTAATGGATGTAACCCCCGACGATATCAAAGACGATGATCAGTTGGTCGGAGGGGACACCGGCATAGATTCCATCGATGTTCTCGAATTGGTGATGATGATTGAAAAGGACTACGGCGTTAAAATTGAAAGCAAAGAACTCGGGGCTAAGGTTTTTGCGTCCGTTCGTGCCTTGGCCACATACATCGCCCAGGCCAAAAAAGGGTGAAGTCGTCGCGACGGTGTGATCGAGCGTCCATCCATGATAGTCCATCCCAGGGAACACGAGCTGATTCCATGAAAAGAGTATTGTTGATATCCGCGAACATGATGAAAAAGCCGTATCCGGTTTATCCGCTGGGTCTCGATTATGTGGCCGGGTCTCTCGAATCCCGGTTCAACACGAGAATTCTGGATATGAACGATTTCTCCTCCCACGAGGCGCTGGGGGAAGAGATCCGGCGATACGCCCCGCATTACATTGGTCTTTCCATCCGCAATATCGACAATACAGACACCATCAACAGTCGGGGGTTTTTGGCCGACTATCAGGATTTGGTGGCCGTGATCCGGAAGAATTCGGACGCGCCGCTGATTTTGGGAGGGAGCGGCTATACCGTCTTCCCCCTGGAATTTCTCCGCGCGCTCGGCGCGGATTTCGGGATAGCCGGGGAGGGAGAGCGCTTGGGACTCTTGTTAAAAGCGTTGGATGACAAAACGGATATCGCCGCCATCGGCGGCGTTGTGACCAAGGACAGCGACTCGGTC
>CAZPTW010000109.1:0-8376 GCA_964589235.1 uncultured Smithella sp.
AACACAAAGGACACATCACGGCATCTTCTGAAGACGGCGCGGGCGCCGTCTTCAGTCTCTACCTGCCCGCGCGGCCTGACCAAATATTTCAGGACAAGTTCAATGAAACGAAAAGCCCAGAGCCCAGGCGGAAGAGACTCTTGGTCATGGATGAAAGTGAGGACATCCGGGCGCTTTTGGACATGTATATCGGTCAGCTCGGCTTTGAGGTGACGTCTGTGTCGGATGGACAGGCGGTTCTCTCCGAATACGGCGCCGCCTTGGACGAATCCAACCCCTATCGCGCGGTGATTTTGGAGGCGTCGATCCGCCAAGGATGGGGCGGAACGGCGGCGCTCATGAAACTCAGAAAAATCAATCCGGACATCAAAGCCGTCGCGATTCTCTCCGATGAGGACGATCGGCGTGTCGCGGAATGTCTGGAGGCGGGCTTCCAAAGCGTTCTGACCAAACCCTTTCGGCTGGAAAAAATCAAAAAAATTTTGGAAGATCTTTTGGAGGGATGAGGACCATCGCGAGATGGGCCGGGAGACCCGGACGGACGCAGTCTCCCGGCGCTGAATGGTCTTCGCGGTCTCAAACCGCAGGAGCTTGCGAGTTCGTTCTGAGTTCCCGCCATTTCTTGAAGGCGACGTAAATGACCCCCAAAGAAAGAATCACCAGCAGGATGTCCACGATGGACAGGGCGATGTTCTTTTTCGGCAAGTATTTTTCCAAAAGCAGATAAATCAGAGAGTAAATGGTGGTCGCCATCATGAAGATCGCCGGTAAAATGGTAAACCAGGCCGTCTTTTTGCGACTCACCAGCCAAACGGAAACGGCGATCAAAGCCAGGGACGCCAAAAGCTGGTTGGCCGAACCGAATATCGGCCAGATGACCATGACGGCGTTGTTGTACGCCAAGAGATACATCAGCACGACACTGATGACGGCATTGAAAATATACGTTTTAAAAATTTTCGGAACGTTCGTGAAGATCATTTGCCATAGCTCTTCAAATAAGTATCGGTTCAAGCGGACGGCGGTATCGAGCGTCGTCACGACGAAACCTTCCACCAACAGGATGCCGAAAACGGTCCCATAAAGCGGGGGAATGCCGAAAGCTTTGTCCAAAAGGCCGCCCGTACCGGCGGCAAAAGCCAAAATCGGATTGGACTTGACGCCCGCCGCCGTCGGAAAAGCGATATTCACGTAATCGGCAAATGCGATTCCGCAGCCGACGGCGATCATGACGCCGATGGCGAGCAGGCCTTCCAAGAGCATGCCGCCGAAAGCGACTTTCTTGACATCCGATTCTTTCGACACCTGCTTTGACGATGTTCCACCCGCCACCAAGCAATGGAAGCCGGAAATGGCCCCGCAGGCCACGGTGATAAAGAGTATCGGCCAAATGGGACCCAGCTTGGCGGTTCCCTGGGCCACGTTCCAAGCCGGCGCGGCAAACGTCACGCCCTTGAAACCGGCGACAATTCCACCGATGAACAAGGCCGCCACGCCGGCGTAGAGCAAAAAGGAATTGGTGAAATCTCTCGGTTGCAAAATGACCCATACCGGAATCCCGGCGGCCAAAAGGGTGTAGAAACATAAAATGATCATCCAGGTATTGGTTTCGAGGGCGACGGGAATTTTCAAACCGATCCACACAGACACGATACAGACCAAAATCGCCAAAAAAGCCGCAAGATAAACGTTCATCTGCCTTTTATAAATCAGGAATCCCAAAATCGGCGCGCAACAGGTTATCACGATCACCGACGTGGACGCGATCCCCCCGATCTGGGCTTTCACGACACCCCCTGAGACAATGGTACGAACCAACGTCTGATCAGGGGTAAGTTTCAACACATCCAAGGAAATGAGCGATGTCAGCGCGGTGGCGGACAGGCCCAAAAAAGCGGAAGTGACCATCAGCAGCATCAATATCGTAAAACAGATAAATAAAAAGAAGCCCGTGTTTCCCAGCGTGGCTTTGGCGATTTCAGCAACCGACTTTCCTTTTTCACGAACGCTGGCGAAAAGCGTGGTCATGTCATGGACGGCGCCGATAAAGATCGTCCCCAGAACCGCCCAGAGCCAAACCGGCAGGAACCCGAAAAGAAGAGCGACGGTGGGGCCGATGACGGGCCCGCCACCGGCAATGCTGGCGAAATGGTGGCCAAACAAAACCAGCGGTTTGGTTGGGACATAGTCGCAATCGTCTTTCAAAGCGCATGCCGGCGTTGGGTTCTGGTCATTTTCGCCGAATAGGTTTGCAATGAACCTGGCGTAAAATCGATACGCCAGCAAAAACAAAACGGCCGCTACAACCAAAAGAACTGCTGCATTCATAATTCCCCTCCTTTGCTGCGATGTTGAAAAAATCCGCGGAAATTTGTCATAATATACAATATTTCAATCGCTTCAAGCGTTTTTTGTAAAGAAGGGGCACGCGTCTATGCCATAACCATCGCCTTTTCCTTCGTTGGGAAATCCACATCGTCTTTCAAAACCGGGGGCGGGCGGACATGCAGGGTCCGGAGAGGATTATCCTTGACACGGTCTGGAGTTCTTTTTATACTCCGCGTCGACCAGAGATCAAAAAATCGTTATCTGATGGATCATCGGACATAAAAAAAATCATGCAAGGAGGAGAAGAGATGGCTTTCAATTATGAAAAATTAATCGTAGAGCAAGACGGTGCGGTGCTTGTCGCCGCAATCAATCACCCACCGGCAAACTCCATGGGGCAGGGCGTTTTAAGAGACATCGACGATTTATTAACCCGATGTGAAAAGGACGACAGCGTCCGCGTGATCATCCTCACGGGGTCGGGAAGCAAATTATTTTCCGCGGGCGCGGACATCACGGAATTTGCGAGCATTCAGGCTGGAAATGTCCCCAAATACAACGGAAATGAAATTTATTTCAGAATCGAAAATTATCCCAAGATCATTATCGCGGCGATCCAGGGAGGCGCATACGGCGGCGGACTCGAACTCGCCTGCTGCTGTCACCTCCGCATCATGGCGGAAGAGGCCACGTTGGGCCTTCCGGAAGTGAAATTGGGCCTGAACCCTGGCTGGGGAGGCACACAGAGATTGCCGCGGTTCATCGGAAAAACGAAAGCGTTGGAGCTGATGCTCACCGGCGACTTTATGTCAGCCAAAGAAGCCTACACGTTGGGCCTTCTCAATAAAGTCGTCCCGGCCGCGGAGGTGTTGGAGACCGCCAAGAAGCTGGCCAAAAAATTGGCGGCGGGAGCGCCGGTCGCCCAGCGTGAAATTATGCGGGCAGTCCGGGAAGGTCTCGAAACGACAACCTTTGAGGGCGTCATGAAAGTGGAATACAGCGCAAGCAAGGCGCTTCAGTTCACGGAAGATTTCAAGGAAGGCGCTAAAGCTTTTCTGGAAAAAAGAGCGCCCAATTTTAAGGGCCGTTAAGGGTTTCAATGCTCGCGGGCGGTCAACATCGCCCGCCCGCGAGATATTCCCTCTTCGGGTAATGATTCAGGGATTTTACCCACCTTACACCGGACGGGTTCACCGAACCTCTTTGATCCTCTGCCGAAACGAGTTCCTCCTCAAATGCAAAAATGACTTGATTGAATAAATTTTCATTGACAGACCGTGGCTTTTCTGACAATGAAGCGCGGCTAAAGATCTTTTTTTATAACATAATTTCGTGCCCATAGCCTCGACGACTTCACTGAAAAGATTCGTCTTGCATAACGGACGACGTTCATGTCAATATGACGCGCGAGGCGTTTCCGCAGCGTGTGAGCGCGGACGGCCCAGGCGGCATCATCGCCTCTCAAAGGTAGTCGCAATCTGCACAGGAACGTGCAGACGCCATAAATCCCGTGATATAGGCTTAAGGATAAGCAAATGGATGCGGATAAAAATTCAACGCGCGGGCAGGACGAGGCCCAGTTGGCGGAAATCGCCTATCATCAGAGGCAGAATCGCATCGTGATTTATGCCGCGACCCCCAGTCTTTTGCTGTATGCGGGTTTTTATTACACGCTGGGCAGCTACTTCCAAACGCTCCTGATTGTCCTGATGCTGATGAGTTCATGGGTGGGCATTTGGATCGGTTACCGGCTTATCAAGACACTGCACAGCGCAATTTTGCACAAAAGAATCAATGCCGGTATCTGGTTTGGCCTTTTGGCCACCAATTTACTCACAGGCATCTGGGATCGAAACATTTACTATGTCGTGTTGCCGTGGATGATCATGTATCCACTGGCTGCGGTCATGTTTTTAGGTCGAAAACTCGGTTTTCTGACAGGAACCGCCTTCAGCTTGGTCGCCCTGATTTTCTTCTTTATCATCGATATGCCGCCTCTGGATCAGCGCAATGTGAAGTTCTTCCAATTCAGTTTCGCAGGGTCGCTCCTCTCTATTTTGGTTATTTCGATCATTTACGAAAAAATCCGCGTCAAAGTCCAAGACGACCTGGCCGTATCCCAACAGGAATACCGCCTGGCCGAGCAGCGCCAGCGGGAAACCAATGTGGAATTGGAAAAAGAAATCGAACGGAGAAAGCTTTCTGAAAAAGCACTGAAAGAAAGTGAATTGCACTACCGAGCCCTATTTGAAGAATCCTCCGTCGCACTGTGGGAAGAGGATTGGTCGCTGGTCAAAACATACCTCGATACGCTGATAAAGGACGAGGCCGGAGATTTGCTTTCTTATTTCAGGGAGCGTCCACAGGCCGTCCTCCGTGTGGCGGCGCTCATCAAAACAACCGCGGCCAATCGCGCGGCTTTGACGCTTTTTGAACTTGATCGCGGAGCCCTCGTTCCGGTGAACTTGTTTTGGCTGATGAAGGATTTCCAAACGGATTTTTTAATCGATCAGATGCAATCCCTCCACTCGACAGGGCGGCATCGCGCCGAAGTCACCGGACGAACGCAAAGCGGTCGGGAGATTCATCTAATGATCACCAGCGCCCTTCCGGCCGGGTATGAAAACACCTGGGAAAAAGTTTTCACGTCGATTTACGATCTGACCGAGCGCATCGCCGTCGAAGAGGAAAGAAAAAGAATGGCCGAACAAATGCAACACGCCAGACAAATTCAGGCGATCGCGACCCTGGCCGGCGGCATTGCCCACCAGTTCAACAACGCGCTGGCGGTGATCTATGGAAGCCTCGATCTTTTGGAAATGAGCGTGACGAACCAGCCGGAAAACCGTCGGTTCATCTCGACACTCAAAACCTCCGCCAATCGCATGAGCCGGCTGACCGACCAACTTTTAGCCTATGCCGAGGGGGGCAAGTATCAACCACAGAATTTTTCCGTCAATGACTTGGTCTTGGAACTCGTGAATTCAAAGATGATGGTGCGGGATTCCACCATTCAGGTCGTCACGGATTTGTGCCATGATGCACCGCTCACGACAGGCGATATCACCCAGATCAAAATGGTCATCGAAGTTGTATTGTCCAACGCCTTTGAGGCGCTTCCGCAAGGAGGCGTTGTCAAAATATCGACCGGACGACGGAGGTTGGAGGGATGTGTCCAAAAAAGCCGTCAGGTGGCTAAACCCGGCGATTACACCTTCATCTGTATCGAAGACAACGGCGCGGGGATGAAAGAGGAAACCCTCGAGCGTATCTTCGAACCGTTTTTCACCACAAAAATTTACGGCCGAGGCTTGGGCATGGCCGCGGCGTTCGGCATTATCCGCAACCACGACGGCATCATCACCGTCGATTCCGAACTGGGCGTGGGGACGAAGGTCGTCATCTATTTACCCTGCGCGGAAGGCCAAGAAGACAGCTTTGACTCTCCACAAACCCAATTACGCCTCTAAAAAAAGACGGGCGGCACTCAAAATGCCGCCCGTTCTCAAAAGCCCCATGTCACGTTATTTTTTATTCAAGCCGATTTCGGCACGGCTTATTTCCTCAGCTCCGCGGGCTTTTTATACCGTTTGGGATCGACCCATTTGGCGACGGCTTTCTCGTTTTCCGGACAGGATTCATGCAGATAAGCGATTTTGCCGCCCTCCTGGAATTGGACGACCAGTTGATAATAATATCCGGGATAGGTCTTCCAAGGATCTTTTGGATCAACGCGCATCCGGGAATGATAAAAGGGTTTAATTTTCTGAGTTTCGTATTTCACTTTTCCCAACGAATAGGTGGTCTCCACGTCTTCCATCGCCTTGATCAGCTTTTTGAGATCACCGGTTCCCTTGGCCCTTTCGATCGCCGCCTTGAAATGATAAATATCCGCGTAGGCGATATGCACATGAATTTGCATCGGGATTTTACGTGCTTGCGCTTTTTTCACAAGTGGAATCGTCTTGTCGGTCAGAGGAACATCGTCTAAATCTGTAAACGATGAAACGATCCCCAACGCTTTTCCGCCCGTCATCCGCCAAAAATCCCGCGTCTGGGCGACTCCGCCATAGAGATTCACCTGAATATCGCGCGCCGCCGAATCGGCCCACTGCTTGGCAAAAGATTCCGTGTCGGTAAACCAGGAACTGATATAGTAGATCAAATCGGCATTGCTCTGCTTGATTTCTTGCAGGATCGGCAAATACATCGTTCCTCTGGGCTTGACAGCCTTGCTGTAGACCACTTCCAGCCCACAGTCTTTGGCCAGCTTTTCCCATGTCGGCAGATTGATGTAGCTGATGCCTTTGCGCCATTCTGTGGTCCAGGCAAGATCTTCCCAAAGGATGGCCAATCTTTTTGCCTTTTGATATTCAGGGACGGTTTTGCAGAAGAAATATTTTTGCTGAGCGTAATGCGCCGGCTCCGGATCCCAATCGCGGAAACAATGGTCGTATTTCGGTGCTTCATCGATGATTCGAGCGGTGAGTTCCGCCCCCATCGGACCATTGAAGACCAAGATATGCGGGTATTCTTTCACCAACATACCGGAAGCTTCCTGAACCGCCAAGCAGATTTCGGAACGTCCTTCCACCGACACGAATTTCGCTTTGTCCTCGATGACCAGCTTGCGAAGCGCCTCCACCGATAGAGATGTATCGCCTTTGTTGTCCATAACCACATACTTGACGGGCCGTCCCATAATCCCACCGGTGGCATTGATTTCCTCCACAGCCATTTTTTGAATGTCCATGCACGGCTTTGTGCCGGGCGAAGCCACCATGCCGATATATCCGATGACGATCGGTTCTCCTTTGGGTTGCGCCCAAAGCGCGGATGGGGCGGCGACGACCGCACAGAAAAGCAGTATCCATACCGCCGCGCGAGCGTAACACTTCTTTTGATGCCTGATCATACTCTCCTCCTCTCTCCAAAACATTGGGTTGACGGTTTAACGTTTAACGAAAGGTTCCCCTCTATTCCTTTAAATATTTGCTTTTGACATAATCATTGTCTCTTCCGATTGTGCTGGCCACCCACTTGACCCGCGGGGGGCATTCGGACATTTTAACGAAATTTGCGCTGATCGTGTACTTGCCGAGCTTTTCATCCTCCACTTCCTGGAAGGCTTTACGAACTTGCCATTGCTGATTCTGCATGGCGGCTTCCGGGGTCATCAGCTTCATGATGATCGGAACACCGCCCCCGCGCCATTTGGATCGAGCCGATTTCTTGCTGTAGTTGAGCGCCATCGACACCAATTCATCGGCGGTGTAAAGAACGGTTTTTTCTTCGATGATGCGATGGAGGTGCAGCGCCTGCTCGAGAATATCGGGAATTCGGTCTGAAGAGTAGCGCCAATCGTCTTCCTGTTCCCAAAGCCCCAAAACTTTCAGAAGCGCCCGGAAATCATGATCCCGTGGGGCGGCAATGGCCACCCACCCGTCTTTGCATTTCCAATGTCCATAAGGATATAAAATGAAGTCGAGCACCCCGATGCGGGGACGCGCTTTTTCCCAGGTAAAGCCGATCGTCGCCGGAATGCCGACCATCGAAGAATAAGCGTCCATCCCCGCGACATCCACCATTTGGCCTTGTCCGGTATTCTGGCGGTGGATGAGCGCCACCGTCGCTCCCAAAGCGGCGGATAAGCCTGAAATATACCAGCCCGCCCACATGCCGCCGCGAAGCGGCCAGGTATAAGGCTCCTGTTCATTGGAGGGGGCGCCCATCTGCGCAGGAAGTCCGGATCCGGCCTGCGAGGTCAAATCCGTATCGGGTACGAGCGCCGCGGCCTTCGCCCGATCGGTATATTGGCCGTAGGCGGATAAGGCCACATAGATCAAACCCGGATTGGCCAGAGACAATTGTCGGTAGCCGATGCCCCAACGGTCCATTTCCCCGGGTGTGTAACTTTCGATCACCACCGTCGCTTTTTTCGCCAATTTGGCAAACGTTTCGCGGTCGGCGGGATTGTTTCGGATGTCGAGCGTCATGTAACGCTTGTTTCGCCCCTCGAACATAAAGGGAATGCCCACGCCCTGGACC
>CAZPTW010000110.1:0-8360 GCA_964589235.1 uncultured Smithella sp.
GCCCATTGGGGGCATGACCAGGCGGTTGGGAATATCAAGCGATCGGATTTTGATGGGAGACAGTAAGTGTTTCAACGTCTTCATGAAAAGACTCCTTTGGAGGTATCCAAAAACAAAAATGCCGCCGCCTTTTGCCGGACGGCGGCATGGGAAATAAAAGCCTCAACGGAAGTATGTTACAAATGCGTTCCCAGAAGCAGCGCGCCGTCGATGACGATTTCGGCGCCAGAGGTGTAGCTCGAGGCGTCGGAGGCCAGATAAATGGCCGCGCCGGCGATCTCATCCGGCAGACCGATCCGGCAGGTGGGCAAATGCTTGCACAATTCCTCTTTCTGCTTTTTCTGTTCCTCCGGCGGCAGATGAAACCAATGGGAGTTCATCATTTTGGTTTCGATCGGACCGGGTAAGATCGTGTTCACCTGGATATTGTCACGCGCGAGTTCCATGGCGAAGCATTTGGTGATATGGCGACAGCCCGCTTTCGAGACCGAATAAACGCTGACCCCCGGTTCGGGATTGACGCCGTCGATGGACGCGACGTTGATGATCTTGCCGCCGCCTTGCTTTTTCATCACTTTGGCGCAAGCCTGGCTCATAAAATAAACGCCCTTGAGATTCAGATTCATGATCGTGTCCCACAGGCGTTCGTCGGTGTCCAAAACGGACGCCATGGCGGGGCTGGCTCCGGCGTTGTTGACCAAAATATCGATGCGGCCGAACTTCTGCAACACGGTGTCCACCACCCGTTGGTATTCTTCAAATTTTCCCAAATGCGCCGGCACCACAAGGACCTCACAGCCGACATTGGTCATTTCGCAGGCGGTGGCTTCCAAGTCCTGCGCCTTGCGGCTGGTGATGGCGACTTTGGCGCCCGCTTTGGCGAATCCAAAGGCGATCGCCTGGCCGATGCCGCGGCTGCCACCGGTGACGATGGCCACTTTTCCCTTGAGCGAAAACTGTGAAAGATCGAACATTGTATTTCTCCTCCTCGTTTTTTTTTCAGGAATCCATCCTTTTTGATCCCCCCAAGATCCGCCGGGCGGGATGCCAAACATACCACTTTTCGGGGCCGATGTCATGGGATCGCTTTGGGGATCGATTCATGAAGCCAAAGAGGCCTGAACAGATCAGGCCTCTTTGGGAATGCGCTATTTTTTCTTGGCCAAAGCTTCACGGTCGCCGCCGCTCATGCCGGCGATGTACTTGACCAATTTCTTGCGCGACTCGATGTCATACTGTGTCGTGATGGCGATCTGCTCCATGATCGGCGAACCGCCGCCGTGGTAGTTGCCCACATTGGTGATGCCGCCGGTGGCCGAGCAGAGGACATCACCCAAGTATCGCCAGAACTGCGCCTGGTCTTCGGCGGACATATTGGGATTCCGTTTGGTGTATTTGAGAAGGGCGGGACCCACATCCGGATTGACGAAATCTTTCTCGTGCGGGAACGTCGCCACGACGCCGCCCGCGATGTCGCACAGAATTTCCGCTTCTCTCCAGACCGCTTCACCCGACAAGCAGCGGCCGACGTTGCAGTAGATTGAATTCGGAATGTAGGAACCCGGGCCATAGGGCACGAAACCGACCCCGGGGATGTAGACTTCGGGTTTTCCCAGGTCTGACGCCGTATAACCCGCCGCATAGCCCAGTTCGATTGTCATAATGATCTCCGCGAGTTTCTCTCGAACGTGTTCGGCCTTGTGCACATTGTTGCACTCCGCCGCGAGCGCCGCCGTCCCCAGGATGATGTCTCCGATGGCCGGTTTGCAGCCGGAGTAAGAATGGCGATGGAAGAGGGCGAACAACAACGCCAAAACGCCGCCGTGCTGGTATTCGCCGGCTAAAAACACACGCTCCCACGGAACGAAACAGTTTTCAAAAATCATGTAGGAGTCCGTCGCTCCCGGCACGAAACCTCGCTTGTAATGTTCACGGGGACGAAGATTGTGGATCGTGACGACCTGCTTGAGGCCCTCCCAATCCCCCGGCACAGCGAACGCGACCGCGTAATCCTTGTCTTCCTTGCGCAGCGCCCGCGTCGGAAGAACCAGCACTTCATCCGCCACCGAGGCTTCGGAAATGTGCACCTTACATCCCTCGACGACGATCCCGTCCTTGAGCCGTTCCTTGATGCGGACATACGCCCCGGGATTGGGCTGATCCGCCGGCCTCAGCATGCGGTCGCCCTTCACGTCCGTCTGCGCGCAGCAGCCGACCAGGTCTTCGGTCTGAAAACGAGTGAGCCACTTTTTGAAGTTCTCGTGATAATTGGTTTCTCCAGGACGGACTTTGTCCGCCTCGTAAGACACGTTGTAAATGGCGTTTGTGCCGTCAATGCCCATGCAGCGCTGAATACAACCGCCGACTTTCTGGCAGAGCATCCGCGTCATGTCCTGCTTTTTGTGCAGGTCATCCGTGCTCTGGTGGATGTGCGTGAACCGGTTGATCTTCTGTCCGGTCAAGTGCGACGTGGCCGTGCAGAGAGCCTCGTTTTCGGGTTTCGCCGCCTCGTCGTAAGTGGTTCCGATGGTGTTGATGCAGTCCATCTGCAACTCGTCGGTCCGGTCGATCAGCTGACCATCAAAATAAATGTTGCGTTTCATCTTCGACAAACCGTTGATGTAATCCTGCTTTGTTCTCATGACTGTTCTCCCTTTGTTGAAATTGTTTTTATTGATTTTGACTTCTTTGCCGTCTGCGCGTTTTGATGGTTCTGTTGATTCTGAAAGATCCTTCCCAGAAGCTTGGCATCCTCCAGCTTGAGGCGGACCGTTACTTGGGCGTCTTCTTTCTTGGCTCGGATACCGGAAAACACCATCTCCAGGAAGGGGTCGAGCAAATCCAGAAGACTTTGGTCCCTTTTCGGCATTCCCTGCATGTGCCAGTGGATGAAGAGATGTTCCACGGTGCCCATGAGCATCGAGCGGACCAGATAGGGGTTTGCGTCCTGACGAAAAGTGCCGTCGGCGATGCCGTCGCGAACACAATCCAGAACGCGGTGCGCGGAGCGTCGAATAGCGGCGTGCGCGGCCGTCTGTCGGAATCGCTTGTTGGACATCAGCTGCAACAGGACCAGCGCCGAATAATGGGGATTGTTCTGATAAAGCCGCATGTAGCTGAACATTTGGGCGCGAATGCGTGCTTCCGCCCCTTTGATGAACTCCAGCGCAGCTTCGGATTCTTCAAATGTTTCGTTGGAAATCTTTTCGGGGATGGCAAAGAGCAGGTCTTCTTTGGTTCCGAAATACTCATAGATTGTGGCTTCCGACACGCCGGCTTCCTTGCTGATTTCGGAGATCGTCGCTTCTTGAAAGCTTTTCTCGGCAAAAATTCGCAGCGCCGCTTCCATGATGCGGTCTTTGCGGGTTTTTGTGCGGGCGTGGTCTGCCATTGCCAAACCTTCTCTTTCTTGAAAAATAATTTACAACTTCATAGTCGGACTGTCAAGAATTATTTATTTTTGTAGTTTGACTTTATTTTTTTGCGAAAAAATATAGTTGCTGCGTGTCTCCGAGGGGGGAGCATCGCTTAACACCTTGAATAAATTGAAGAACGAGAATGGCCATGCGTCTCCGGTCGAAAGGGCTTCAAAAAATCTTGTGAAAAATGGGAAAAACGCTTGACGAGCCGCTCACAATATGACCAAGTAACGGCCATGCGAAATTGATTGTGCTTATAGTAATGAATGTTGAACCTTTCCCGTTGAACTTTTCCTGACAGATAAGCCACAAGCAAAACACTCCCGGGAGTGTTTTTTTTCGTGTTGATCGGCGTGAGCGGGATCGCTCACAAGGTTGGGGCGGCCAAACGCGTCATTTTTCTCTCCTCCCATGGGAAGAAATAAAGCGCATGTTTTATGCCTCGTGAAGCCCCTCGTGGGGCATGAATGAATGAAACAAACGAGAAAGGAAAGAACATGAACAAAAAATTGTATGTCGGCAATCTGTCTTACAGCATCACGGACGACGATCTTCACGCCAACTTTTCCGATGCCGGAGAAGTCGCCTCATTGTCCATTATCAAAGACAAATTTACCGGCCAGTCCAAAGGTTTTGGATTTGTTGAAATGAAAACGGAAGAAGGCGCGGCCGAGGCGATCAAAAGATTTCACGGGGGCATGCTGGATGGCCGGGCCATCACCGTCAATGAAGCCAGACCGAGGGAATCGTTCGGTGGAAACGGCGGCCGAAACAACCAGCACCGCGCCAACGGCGGCGGTTTTAACAGGGGTAGACGCGAAGGCGGCCGATATTAAGTCGACTGAGCCGACTTTCAGAGGCATCAAAAAAGCGGAGGGTGGTTTTTGCCATCGTCCGCTTTTTTTGTTCGGTGCTTTCTTGTCCTATTTCACTGAGACGTGTCCTACCGGCCTTACGGCGGCGGAGATGTCACACGGGGTTTCCCTTCGGTCTTGAGAATCGAATGAATGCGATTTCATGCGGTTGATTCCTGACCTTTTTTTGCGGCTCCAGATCCCACTGTGTGATTCGATGAGATCCTTTTTGCTCCCGCGGCGACTTAGATCGTCAGGCGGTCGATGACGGCGTAGGTGAGCCGATCTCCCAGGGTTCTTTGAAGGGTATGTGCCAGCATCGAATCCTGGCCTGTCACGAAGCTGAAGGCTTCCCCTGTTTTTGCCGCCCGTCCGGTTCGTCCGATCCGGTGGGTGTAAGCCTCCGCCGTTGATGGCATGTCGTAATTGATGACATGGGAGACTCTTGCCACATCGATGCCGCGGGCGGCGATATCGGTGGCCACCATAATGTCATAGCGGCCGTCGCGGAAACCGTCGAGGGCTTTCTGACGTTTTTGCTGGGTCAGGTCTCCGTGCAAGGGGGTGACGTGAAAACCGGATTGGTCCAGTTGCCACGCGAGGCGTTTGGCCCGTGATTTTGTTCGCGTAAAAACCAAAACGGAGTCTCTCTTCGTTTGATCAAGAATGTCTTTCAGAAGCGCCGTCTTTGCCTGCATCGACACGGGATAAAAACGGTGGGAGACGCTATCCACGGGCATGGTACGGCCGATTTGAATACGCAGCGGATGCCGTAAGAGATCATTGGCGAGACTTTGGATCGCTTCCGGCATGGTGGCTGAAAACAGCAGCGTCTGTCGGCTGGCTGGGAGGTGTCTGACGATTCTGCGGATATCCGGCAGAAACCCCATATCGAACAGATGATCGGCTTCATCCAGAATAAGCGTCTCGATACGGGAGAGATCCAATGTCCCCCGGTTTATGTGATCCAAAAGTCGCCCCGGACAACCAACCACGATGTCCACCTGCTTAGCGAGCCGTCTGATTTGGCCGGAAATGCACACCCCCCCGTAAATAGAAGCGCTCCGGATTTTCGTTTTGTGGGCGAGGCGGCAGATGACGTCGTGGATCTGCGCGCTTAGCTCTCGGGTCGGTGCGATGATCAAGGCGCGCACCGGGCCGCGCGGCCTTTTGATCAAACGCTGCAAGACAGGTAAAACAAAGGCGGCTGTTTTTCCCGTGCCCGTCTGGGCCGATCCCATCACGTCTTGTCCCTGAAGAATGGGCGGTATGCTTTCCAACTGTATTTGTGTCGGCGTCGCATAGCCCTCGGATTTCACTCCCGCCAAAATTTTTTCATTAAATTGAAATTGCTCAAAACTCATTTTTTTTCTTCCTTCTCTTTTTAATTTTTGTGATGTTTGAATCCTCGGACAAAGGCGCCGGCGGCGACGTTGTCATTTTCATCCTGTCAAGCATGAAAACGACAAACAGACGACCTGTCGCCAAAACGGGATTCTAACGATAAGCTGGATTTTCCGCTGACGTTTCCGACTAAAGAAAAGAGGGAAGACAATGAACTATCGCAATCACGGCAGTCCGTGTACAGCTTTGTCGGGAAAAGAGCAAGGAATATTTTTGCCGGGGACTTGCGTTCGTCTTTTTTCTGGACCGTGCAGAGGCTTGATGGTGCGAAACGGAGGGGTCTCGAACCCGATCCGTTGCGTTCGGCCGACGTTTTGAAAAACCGGAGGCGGGCAGATTCGGAATCGGCCCGCCTCCAGGGACTGTCTTGTTTCGTCCATCTTCATTTTTATGGATTTTATTTGTAATACGCGCAATTTAGAAATAAATCCATGCCGGGGACGGCTTCGAAATACGCGACTTTTAATTCCACTTTTTTGGTGTTTTGATTGGTCCAGCGATATTCGATAGTTCCGCTGCCTTTGGCTTTGACTTGAGCGATTCGCTCCTGAACAAAGAGCTTGCCGTCCGCGTCTTTCAGATTATACATGTTTTTGCCGATCAGCGCAGGTGTGTAAGGATGGGAGAGATTGGTTCCGTCCATGGCAGTCGCCCAGACATAAAGATCTTTGTAAACGAATTTCCCTTTCGGATTGTTGAATTCAGCCAACGCTTTTTCTTTGCCGACTTCTTGCATGTAGGCCACGGCTTTTTTGACAAGCGCCTTGGCCTCTTCCGGCGTTCCTTTCTCTGCCGCTGCGGCAATTCCGGCAAAAGTGATCAGAAAAAAAGCCACGACCAACGATACTGTCTTCTTCATAAGCTTCTTCCTCCTTTTCTTTGAGTAAGGTTTGATGATGTCGACCGACCATCAAAAATTTATTAACGGCATCGTTTCTTTTCGTCTCTTTTGCTTTCCGACGTCCTATGGCTCTTTTTGGCCCCTCAGGCCTCCAGATACAATTGGTCCTGGGGGTGGTCTTGGGCTTTTGTCTTGAAAACAGACATAATTTGCGACAGACTTTCGGCATTGCCGGCATTTTGCTGGGTCGCCGTGCTCATTTCGGCGATGGCTTTGTTGACTTGCGTGATCCCTTGAGATTGCTCTTGTGAGGCGGTGGCGATATCTCGGGTCAGATCCACAACCTTGTTGGAACTTGCCGTCACGTCATTGAAAGCCGCGCTGGTCGATTGAACCAAGTGTTCGCCGGCTTTGACCTTTTGAACGATATCCTCTATGAAAACGGATGAATCACGGGCGGAGTCTTTGGCCCGCATGGCCAGATTTCGAACTTCCCCCGCCACAATGGCAAACCCGGCTCCGGCCTCCCCTGCGCGGGCCGCCTCCACGGAGGCGTTGAGCGCGAGCAGGTTGGTTTGAAAAGCGATTTCGTCGATGCTTTTGACGATTCTTTGTGTCTGTTCGCTCGCCCGGGCGATGTCGCCCATGGATTTAATCAGTTCCGACATGGAATGGTTTGCTTTCTGAATCGAATCTTTGGCCGATTGCATCAGTTGATTGGCCGCGGTCGTGTTGTCGGCGTTTTGTCGGGTCATGGAGGCGATTTCATCGAGCGAGGCGGACGTTTCCTCAATCGCGGCCGCTTCGCGAGCCGCTGAGTCTTTCAAAACAGCGGACAAATTCATCGCCTGTCCGACGGCTTCATTCATTCTCTGTCGCATGGTATTGACGGACTGCACCAGTTGACCGATTTCATCTCCGCTTTGCAAATGGATCTCCTGGGTCAGGTCGCCTTCCGCCAGTTGACCAACCACGGCGATGGTTTCTCTGATGGGCGCCAGGATCAAGCCCTTGACATAAAAGCTTACCAACAAGGACATGACGACGGCAACCAATAAACCGACGATGAAGATGGTCAGGGAGCGTTTCGCAATTTTGACGGAATATTCATACTTTTGTTTGCTGAGTTGATCCTGGAGGGTATTGAGCTCCCGCAGACTTTTATCCAGAGCCGTAAAAGCGTCTTCCGCCATGCCGAAAGCCATGACCGCGGTGCTGGCGTCCTGGACGGCGATTTCCAACGCGCTTTTGGTTTGCTTCTGGAATTCAATCAAGTTGTTGAAGGCGATTTGATAGTGCTTTTTTTCCTCCGGTAAAAGATTTTCCGAATCCAGTATTTTTTTGGTCAGGGCCACTTTATCGGCAATGTCGGCGTCGATTTGTTTGGACAGATCGTCGATTCTTTTTTTGTCATAATTGGACGAAATCCAGTTCATCACTTTGTAGAGCTTCGCCTGAACACCTGATAAATCGGCGATGATCTGAGAGCTTTGCTGGTAACCTTTGAACCGATTGTTGTAAATATCGTCGATGGAGTCGTTTTGGAGAGAAAAACCCCGGTAGGTGCCTATGGCAATGAGGATCAGAAAGATGAAGATCATCATCGGCGCCAAAAGAATTTTTTTGCCCAGTTTCAAGTTAGAGAAAAACCCTTTCATATCAAGATTCCCCCCTGTGGCAGTCTTTTAAAAAATCCGTTTGTTGGGTTGCCGGTTGACGCTCAATCGTACAGATACAGCTTGGTTAGAAAATAAATAATGGATCAGGTTGGTCATTACAATGGCCACATTATAACATGTCGGTTCGGCGAATGAAATCTTTAATTGCCATTCGAATTGCCTC
>CAZPTW010000111.1:0-8308 GCA_964589235.1 uncultured Smithella sp.
TGTGCCTGGATAGGCAGCAGCAAAACGGACACCTGCTTCATACAAACCACGAGCAATGGCTTCATTCCCCGACATTAATACTTTCTTCAAATGTTATGCCTCCATTTACATTAACTAAGACTAGATATTTTTCGCTTGAGAAACATCGAGATGGAAGGCTCAGATGTTTTTTCCAGAGCTTTTTTATAATATTCCAGTGCTTTTTCTTTATTGTTTAATTCTTCATGCAATCTGGCGATATTTCGTAATGCGACAATCTCAAAACCGACGTGATAAACATTTTGGGCTTCCTCAAAATACTTTAAAGCCGATTTGTAATCTTTTTTTGCTTCATAGACGTATGCCAGAGATGTTAAAGCTAAAAATTTCACACCTGTTTTATCGTTTCGCACTTTATTGATAAATTTTTCATATGTAGCGATTGCTTTATCCAATTCTCCGTTGTTGTAGTAAATATTGGCCAGATGGTAATGAGCCATCACACCACTCCAGCTATAAGAGTAATTTTCCGATAAATCTTTCAAAATTTTAATATTTTCATCGATAGTTTCTTTGCGATCTCCGCTTTTCAAAATGTTGTCCTGTACTTTGGTATACAATCTTAAGGCCGAATTTGAATAATATCCCCAAGCGAAATAGATACTTAGCGCGATAATGATGGCACTGATCAAAGCGATTGCGGCAATCGTAACCCGAGATTTATTGGCGGATACATAATCGCTAATTTTCTCAAATGTAGACTGAAAGGCGTCCGGACCATACAAATCTTCTTTAGTTAATTTCGAACTCATGATCATTGCTCCCCTTTGTTGATGTTGTATTTATCAGTCAATTCCAGCAATAATTGCGGTATTCTTCGTATTTTCCCCTCTTGATTGGTGCACGCATGAATTGTATAACCTTCGACCAGCAATTTTTCCATGTTTTCATCCCAAATCTTTGAATTGAACCTTATGCTGGCTCGTTTGATATAGTCGAATTTTGTCTCTACAGTCACGAGTTGGTCGTATTTTGCGGGAGCGAGATAATGACAGCTTACCTTTGTCAAAGGAAGGTTTAGTCCAAGCTTTTCAATCTCCAAGTATGATACCCCCAATTGGCGCATCAATTCATTTCGTCCCATTTCAAACCATCGGATGTAATTCGTATGGTAGACAATTCCCATAGCATCCGTGTCTGCGTAAATGACTCGGACTTTCGTAATGTTTCTAACCAATGAACGTACCCCAGCTTCGGATAAAATGATTCATCAACAAGTGTCCGGGAGAAACAAAAATGCCGGTTTCTTTGGCGTTGGCTTCCGTAAAAGATTTTCCCAAAACTTTGTTTTCTCCGTGAATGGACGAATAAACAGCAAAAGGACTTGGGTCACTGACATGCGTTTTTATATCCAGGGGGGTCGGGTGATCACTCAAGACAAGAATACGATAATCGCCGAATTGGTTGATATTTTTTAATATAGGGCCAACGATTTTTTCATCGAAAAATTCGATGGCTTGAATCTTTCCCTTGGCGTTTCCTTCATGCCCCATTTCGTCAGGCGCTTCCAAGTGAAGGAATACAAAATCCATAAACTTCAAAGCATCAAGCGCCATTTTGGCTTTACCTTCATAGTTCGTATCAATGTAGCCGGTGGCACCTTCAACACGAAGAGGCTTCAATCCGACATTTACACCTAATCCGTTGAGCAAGTCGACCGCCGATATCATGCCACCTTTGATGTTATATTTTTCAGTCAGGGGAATGATCTGCGGCTTCTTTCCCTGGCCCCAAGGCCAAATGGCATTAGCTGTTTTTTTCCCGTTGGCTTCTCTGGCCGCATTGACAGGATGATTTTTTAATATATCTGAGGCTTTTTCCATCAGCATTTTGACTTCATCTTCGAAAGCCCCATGGGGAAGATAGCTCGAAATCGCTCTGCCCGGAATATCATGAGGGGGGGTCGTTTGAGGAGAATCCGTTGCATTTCGCCATACCAGTAAATGGCGATATCCCACTCCTGGAAAGAACTGTAACTCGTTAGAACCAAGCTTTTGATTAAGATCAAGAATAATTTTGCGAGCCTCTTCCGATGTGATGTGGCCTGCCGTAAAATCATCCATGTAGGCTTGCTCAGTCCCATAGGCGCCTATACTGACAAGATTGCAGCGGTACGCAATATCATCCGGACCTAAATCAACTCCCATACTCGCCGCCTCCAGAGGTCCTCGGCCTGTGTAGTTTTCTAACGGGTCATAGCCTAAAACGCTTAAGTTGGCCACATCGGATCCTGGCGTTAAACCTTTGGGAATGGTGTCTACAAGTCCCAGGGTGCCTTCCGCTGCGATTTGATCCAGGAAAGGTGTAAGCGCGCATTCAAGGGGCGTTTTTCCACCCAGTTGAGAACTGGGATAATCCGCCATGCCATCACCTAGCAGTACGACATACTTCATGAGATTAGATTACCCTAAATACATTAATTCAGTTCATCCTCAATACGAATCAAGGTGGTCTTGTCGCGAACGATTTTAAGTTTATCAATCTTTTTTAATGCTTGCTGTACATTTTTTTCTTTCGCTTTGTAGGTGGTCATGACTATTGGAACGGGGCCTGCTTTTTCCCCCCTTGCCTTCTGAATGCATGTGGCGATACTAATATGATGCTGTCCAAGAATGCCGGATATTTTCGATAAAACACCCGGCTGATCCAGTGCTGAAAACCTGAAATAATATTTGGTTTCCACATCATCCATGGGGACCAGTTTGATGAATTTCATTTCTGTTTCATCAATCGATCGCAGTGGAACACGACCGGCGATCCCTTTGAGAATATTCCTCGCGCAATCCAGAATATCACTGAAGACGGCGCTTGCCGTCGGTAACATGCCTGCCCCCTGCCCAAACAAAAAAACCGGACCTGATGCATCGCCAACCAGATGAAAAGCATTGTAATTGCGATTGACGTTGGCCAGGAGGTGTCCTGATGAGATCATAGTTGGATGAATTCTTGCCTCGACTTTATCGCCTTTGAGCATGCCTATGGCCAATAGTTTGATTCGATAACCCAACTCTTTGGCGAATGCAATGTCTTCGCTTGTGACTTTTGTAATACCCTCCACGTAAATATCTTTCAAATTGACTTTTTTACCATAGGCTAACGACAGACTGATGGCCATCTTATGTGACGTATCGATGCCCTCTATGTCAAAAGTCGGATCTGCTTCAGCAAAGCCAAGTTTCTGAGCTTCTTTCAATACGACATCGAATGACTTTCCTTCATCCGTCATCTTGGTCAAAATGAAATTACAAGTCCCATTCATGATGCCGATGAGAGACTGAATGTTGTTCGCCACGAGTGCTTCTTTAAGTGTTTTGATAATGGGGATGGTTCCCCCGACGCTTGCTTCAAAGCCAATATCGATCCCTTTCTTTTGGGCTGTCGGAAAGATTTCATTACCGAAAGTTGCAAGCATCGCTTTGTTGGCGGTCACCACATGTTTCCCGTTGTTGATCGCTTCCAAAACAAATGACCTGGCAGGCTCATAGCCCCCAATCAGTTCTATGACGATGGAAATCTCGGGATCTTTGAGAATATCGGCGGCGTTTTTTGTTAAAACGTTCTTGGGGACTTTGACACCCCGAGATGATGTGATATCAACATCGGCAATCTTCTTTAGAACGAGTCGCGTACCCAATTTTTTCGTAATCAGTTCTTCATTTTGTTGCAATAACTTGACAACACCGGTCCCAATATTGCCAAATCCGATCAATCCCAATGCAATTGTTTTCATTTGTCACCCGAAACTACTTATGATTCAAACATTTCATCACTCTTATATTGATGAAATTGTGATTACCTATAACAAATCCTTCAATTTTGTCAAATGGATATACGTTTTTTTATTTTCTCTGACAGGCTTTTTAGGAGGTCGTCATGCAGCGGTGTTGGAACGCCCAATTGTTTCCCCGTCTTACAAAGAAAGGCCGTAAATATATCAATCTCCGTTTGCTTTCCTTTCTCCATATCCCATTGCATGGATGTTTTTGCCTCGGGTTTTAATGCAGCGATCGTTTCCAGGGTTTGTTCAATGGAATCTGGTGGAAGAAGAATATGTCGAGCGCGGGCGACTTCGAACACTTCACGGATGAGCTGTTTTGCCAAATTACGCAATGAGACGTCCTGCCAAATTTCTCCAAAGGTTTTACCAGTTGAAGACATAAGAGACGCCATGGGAGACATGAGGAGCATTTTTCTCCATAAGACTTCGGATATTTTGTCCGTCAAGTCGACTTTAATGTTCGCTTCACGGAAAATATCAAAAATATACTTGTATTTTTTTGATGATTCCACATCGTCGGTCCCAAAGGTCAATTTGCAGGCACCGCCTTCCTGATGAATAGTCCCTGGGTTTTCGATATGCGATATAATCAAAACACTTCCGCTTATGACATCAGCATGCGGCAAAACCAGGCGAAGCCTATCGGCACTCTCCACGCCATTGAGTAAAGGAATGACCACAGTGGCGTGAAGAATGTTTCCCTTCCAGTAGTGGGCCGTAGATTCGAGCGCGTAGCTTTTGACGCAGAAAAGAGCAATATCGAAGGGGCCGGCAATGTCAGGTTGATCCGTCGCAATGTTGGGCCAAACGGTATAATCTCCTTCTTCAGTCATAATTCTCAACCCTTCTCGTTGAATCACCTTCAAATGTTCACCGCGGGCGATAAAAATGATCTCATGTTTTCCGGATGATGCATAAGTTCGAGCCAGTTTCCCACCGAAATACCCCCCTACCCCCCCTATTCCGATAATCGCGATTCTCATTTCACCTCCTCGAAGAGCAGATCGTCACGAAGACGATTCATTTTCTCATCCTGTTCTCGCCAGTTCCAGTTTTCCATGCCATCTGGAAATCAATGCCTCTTTTAGAATAATATGCTCAGGTTTTTCCAACAATGGATCACGAGCTACGAGCGCAAAAGCGTCTTCTTTGGCGTCATTTAAGATTCTTGCATCGCGAATGATACTGGCGATTCGGAAATCAGGAACACCCGACTGCCTTGTGCCGAGAAAGTCACCTGGGCCACGCAGAGCGAGATCTTCTTCGGCCAGCGCAAATCCATCGTTTATCTTTTCCATAAGTTTTAATCTTTTCCTTGCATCGAGAGAAGTCTTATAATCAGCCAGCAGGATGCAGGTTGACGGAATATTGCGCCGGCCTACTCGACCTCTTAATTGATGGAGCTGAGACAAGCCAAAACGCTCAGCGTGTTCAATCACGATCAGCGAAGCGTGCGGCACATCTATCCCGACTTCAATAACCGTTGTGGAAACCAAAATGGAAATTCTATTGTCCAAAAAATCCTTCATGACCGTTTCTTTTTCTTTATCTTTCATTTTCCCATGAATGAGTCCCAATCGATATTCTGGAAAAACGTTCTTCTGTAAATGCTCAGCCATCATCGTCGCATCTTTCAAATCCAGGTTTTCAGATTGTTCGACGAGTGGATACACAATAAAAACTTGAAGGCCTTTCGAGACTTCCTTACGGATAGCTTCGTAAACAGCATCTCTCTTACTTTCATCCATTAAGACGGTCCGCACAGGCATTTTTCCTGGAGGCATTTCATCGATGATGGAAACGTCAAGATCTCCATAAACCGTCATGGCCATCGTTCTTGGGATGGGTGTGGCCGTCATCACGAGGACATCGGCTCTGATACCCTTGCTTCGCAATGTGGCCCGTTGTATGACGCCAAAGCGGTGCTGTTCGTCGATGACGACAAGGCCAAGCTTTTTGAAATCGACATCTTCTTGAATCAAAGCATGAGTCCCTATAATGATGTCGGCTTGGCCGGATTTTATCTGTTCGAGCGTTTCGCTGCGTGCCGCCGCATTTATGGCACCCGTAAGTAAAACGGCCTTGAGTCCCATTGGACAAGCCCATTGAGAGATTGTGGAAAAGTGCTGCTTGGCGAGAATCTCTGTAGGTGCCATCAGTGCTGATTGATATCCGTTTTCACAAACGGTTAACATTGCGGACATCGCCACAAGCGTTTTGCCGCTTCCGACATCCCCCTGTAACAAGCGATTCATGGATATACCGGCCTGTAAGTCTTTTTGGATTTCTTTCACGACTCGTTTTTGCGCCTCTGTTAGATCAAAAGGAAGAGACGCGTAAAACTTTGAGAGAAGATTGCCGGTTGTTTTGAACGATATCCCTGGCTCAAGAACCCGTCCGGACTTTTTGATGGCCATTCCAAGCTGAAAAAAGAAAAATTCATCGTAGATGAGGCGTCGATGGGATTCCGAACGGGCATTCAATAAGGTTTCCATCACTTCATGCTGCCCCGGGAAATGAACTGACAAGAGGGCTTCATGAATATTCATCAGGTTTCTCTTTCGGCAGATGTCCGATGGAATGGGTGATGCCACATAACGCGAAAAGTTTTCCAGTGTGTGGTGCATGATTTTACGGATGTATTTTTGGTGCAGCCCTTCCGTCTCTGAATAAATCGGAACGATGCGCTTAAAATTAAGCATGTTCTGTTCATCCCCGTCATCCAAGATTTCGTAATCCGGATGAATCATGGACTTTCCCACATAATTTGGCATCACCTCCCCGGTGAAGAGTATTTTTGTCCCCTTTTTGAATTTATTGACCAAATATGACATTTGTCCTTTAAACCATTTGGCCACAAGAGTGCCCGTGCCATCGGTGACTGAAACTTCCAGAATTCTTTTCCTGCCGTAGTTACGGAATTCGGTTTGGACAACGCTCCCCGTAATCGTTTGTGTTCTTCCATTTTCCAGCTTGCTGATTTTGCGGATTTCTCTTCTGTCTTCATAAGTTCGAGGTAAAAAGTAAAGCATGTCTTCGACGGTTAATATTTTTTTGGCGGCAAAACGCGCAGCCATCTTGGGCCCGACCCCCTTGAGATATTGAATGGGTGTTTTCATTTTCTCAGCGCATTTTCTCAAGTCTTGGACTCTTTCCTCGATTTTTTCCTCCTGCTCGGGTGAAATGCCTTTACTGGAATCGTAGCTATCGAGTTTGATCATCAACCGTTCGAAAATAACCCTGGCTTCCGCAATTTTCATTTTTCTTGTATCGATGTCTGAAATATCGTAATTTAAGAAGATACGCATCAACTGTTCAAGAGGCGGTTGAAAAAAAGCTCTCAGCGAACTGGGAAGAGACGCAAGGATAGGCGGAATCAAACTCGTCATCGTTCTTCCCAAATCTTTGATGTGGGAAAGATTTCTGTAGTCATCTTTCGAGGCAAATCGAATGGGTTGCTCAATTTTTTTTAAATTGACTTTAAAAGCCTCCATGAAATCTCCGATTTTTCAGGCCTGTTGAATTATTTCTATGATATTATAGAATTTGTTAACAAATAATCCATGATTGCGCAAGTCAATGATTGACACAGCAGGCTATTTACGTTAGAAGACCGCCATCGAACTTGGCACTTGTTTTTCATTTTTTTGGAGTCTTATGGATACAAAATTTTCACCAGACACAACGTCCACGTATAAAGATGCTGGCGTTAATATTGACACGGCAAACGAGTTTGTCGATCGTATCAAACCAATCATTAAAACGACGGCCAGAAAAGAAGTGGTATCAGGCATAGGAGGATTCGGAGGTCTCTTCCGCTTTGACACGGCGAAAATGAGGAATCCCATTTTGGTGTCATCGACAGACGGTGTCGGGACTAAACTAAAAATCGCCCAACTGATGAATAAGCATGACACTATCGGCATTGATCTGGTCGCGATGTCCGTCAACGATGTCGTCGTACAAGGCGCCGAACCTCTATTTTTTTTGGATTATCTCGCAACAAGTCAAATAGAGGTTGAAAAAAGTGTTCAAATTATCGAGGGGATTGTCCAAGGGTGCAAACAGGCGGGCTGTACTCTTTTAGGAGGGGAGACGGCTGAAATGCCCGGCTTTTATCAGCCTGGTGAATACGACCTAGCCGGATTCTGTGTCGGTGTCGTGGAACAGGAAAAACTCATCGACGGATCAACCATCAGTATTAACGACCGCATTATCGGGTTGGCTTCAAGCGGTTTGCACAGCAACGGCTTTTCGCTCGCCAGGCATGTTCTGCTGGACAAGGGCAAATTGTCTATCGACGACACGCCGCCGGAATTGACAAAAAACATCGGCCTCGAGCTTCTGGAACCTACACGCATCTATGTGAAGACGCTTTTAAAAATTTTTAAAAGCTTCAATGTCAAAGGACTCGTCCACATTACGGGAGGAGGGTTTTTCGAGAATATCCCCCGCATCATTCCTGATGTCTGTCGAGCGGTCATCACCCGT
>CAZPTW010000112.1:0-8269 GCA_964589235.1 uncultured Smithella sp.
CGCCGTGTTTGGTGACCTTGTTGACGGCAAGGTGGTACCCATCGAGGTTGAGACCGGCCAGCTCGTTTCGAAAGCGTTTTTCGTCCAAGCCCAGATCCATCAGGGCTCCAAGCATCATATCGCCGCTGATTCCCGAAAAACAATCAATATAAAGTGCCTTCATGGTCTTGCCCCTTATAATCTGTTGATGACCGCCGCGAGATATCCCGCGCCGAAACCGTTGTCAATATTGACGACGGCGACGCCGGGGGCGCAGCTGTTGAGCATGCCTAAAAGCGCCGAAAGACCGCCGAAACTGGCGCCGTAGCCGACACTCGTTGGAACCGCAATGACGGGTTTGTCCACCAGACCGCCGACCACGCCGGCCAATGCGCCTTCCATACCGGCCGCCACGATTAAAACATTGGCCGCCGCGATTCTCTCGCTAAACGAAAAAAGCCGGTGGAGGCCCGCGACGCCGACGTCGTAAATTCTGTCCACGGTATTGCCCATGATTTCGGCGGTCACGGCGGCTTCTTCCGCCACGGGAATATCCGAGGTCCCCGCTGTCATAACGACGACGATTTTTCGGTTTTTTTCTGTCTGTCTTTTTTGAACGACCACGATACGCGCCGTCTCAAAATAAACGGCATCCTCGGTAATTTGCCGGATGCTCTCATAAACGTCGGCGCCCGCGCGGGTGGCCATGATGTTATTGTTGAGCGGCATCAATTTCAAAACGATGTCTTGGATTTGTTCCGTTGTTTTTCCGCTGCAGAAAATCACCTCCGGAAAGCCTTTGCGGAGGTTTCGATGGTGGTCGACCTTGGCAAATCCGATGTCCTCAAACGGAAGATTTTTAAGACGGTCTAGCGCTCGGTCGATGTCGAGTCGCCCATCGCGGACGTTCTCGAGCATTTCTTTCAAACGGTGGAGATCCATCAAATTTCACCTCAATGAAGGAATCGCGCTTGGCTGGAAAGATCCGTATGACCCGTCTGCCCCTTCCATCGTCAAAAACGGTTTCCGAGGGAATCGTGAAGCGACAGTCAACGTAGACGACTCGGCGTTTCGTTCAAACTTCCCGTTCGGTACCCTTGCAAGTCCAGGGCGGTATAGACAAAACCCGCGGCTTTGAGCTTTGCGGCGACACGGGCGGCCAAGTCTCCAATCATGAATTTCGCCAGTTCGTCTTGCGGCACCTCGATCCTGGCTGTGTCACCGTGGTGCCGCACCCGAACCTGTCTAAACCCCAAATCCTGTAAAAACTGTTCGGCTTGGTCGATCATTCGGAGCTTCTCTTTGGTGATCGTTTGACCGTAAGGAATTCGAGAGGCCAGGCAGGCGCTCGAGGGACGATCCCAGGAAGAAAGTCCCATCTGTCGGGAGAGTTCCCGGATCTCGTCTTTGGTCAATTGCGTCTCGATAAGAGGGCTGGGGATGCCGAGTTCCCTGAGGGCTTTCATGCCGGGTCTTGTATCGTCAAGGTCATCGATGTTGGAGCCATCCGCCACAACCCGGAATTCTTCATCCCGGGCGACGTCCATCATTTTGCCAAATAGGGCTTTTTTGCAGTGGTAGCATCGATCCGCTGGGTTATGCGAAAAATTTTCAATGTCCGTTTCTTCGAAAAGGATGATACGGAGGTCGGCGCCGATCACTTGGGCCAACTGAATCGCGCGGTCGAATTCTCTTTGGGGAATGATGGCTGATTTGACGGTTATCGCCATGACGTTCGATTTTAAGACATCCCGTGCCACTTTCAAAAGAAACGCGCTGTCCGTGCCGCCGGAAAAAGCAATCGCCAAACGTTCCATCCGCTCGATATGGTTTTTTAAACGTTCCAATTTCTTTTTCATACGCATCATTGAAACAACGTCGCACAAAAAGGAAGGGCTGTCAAATCAATCCGTTTTCCTTTGGGGGGCCACTTTGTCGGCAAAGCCTCGAGAGAAGGTCGACCAAGAGATTCGCTCCCCCGAGGTCAACGCGATCTTCCTGGACGCGCCTGCGCTGATGGGAAAAAAATTTCGGCAAAGACGAACGAGATCATGCCACCTTGGATTTTATAAATCCGCGACAATTTTCCCCATATCGTGGGTATCATACCCGCCGATGGAGGTAAACTCGTTTTTAAAAACAGACGACTGAATGATTTTCAGCATGGTTTGAACTTCAAAAGTATGAAAATCCTCTTTTCGGACGACCAAATCGTAACGTTCTTTTTTCAGGGGAATGAAATCGATGTGATCGACCTGTCTGGCGATCTTTTCGATCCCAACCGCCACGTCAGCGGCGCCGCTGCTGACGGCGCTGGCCAGCGCCAAATGGGAAGGGTTGACTTTTTCGTAGCCTTTGACAGATTTTCCATGGATCCCCAGGCGTCTGAGGTTTTCATCGAGCAAGACCCGCGAACCGGCACCATGTTCGCGATTGATCATGGTAATGTCCTTGCGGGCGAAATCCGACCAGGACGTGATTTTTTTCGGGTTTCCTTGGGCGACATAAAACCCCTGTGTCCGACAGGTCAAATGAATGACGATGGTGGAAATACCGGGGAGCAGTCGTCTGACGTAGGGGACGTTGTATTGATCGGTATCACTGTCCCACAAATGCGCAGAGGCGACATTCACTTTGTTTTTGTAGAGAGATACCAAGCTGTCGTAGCTTCCAATGTAAGCTCGCAAGGCCGGAATGCCGTGAAGTCTCAAATAATTGGAAAGAATGTCGAGGATCAAATCCTGTCCGCAGATGATAAAGCCGTCTTGCTTTTTTTCAGTGCCCTGCAAATTGAAGTCAGGGGCGTTGGAAGAACACGATCTTTTTTTCGATCGTTCGATGTAATCTTGTACATCCGTCTCCGAAAATCGAATCTTCCGGCCGACGGTGTAGGAGCTGATGGCCCCGTTTTTGATCAATCCGTATACGGTGCTTTTACTGACCTGAAGTCTTTCAGCCACATCTTGCGTCGAGAGAGCCTTCTTTTCTTCCATAACATTTCTTTTTCAGGCATTTACCGAATGCCCGTTCCATTCGTAAGGTTTTTTGAAAAAAAGCTCTTTGCTTTTTTTACGCGAAATGACATAAAAACAAATGTGTTTCATTTATAGAGGTTATTTATATCATTATTCGTATCGTTTCGCACATTTTTTTGATTGTCGTGCGCGATTACAGACGAACCATTACATCCTGACGATCGGAAAGTCGTCCGAGATGTCATTCGGTTTGCCCATTGGGTGAAAACGAGCGATGGGATGAGGATTTCCGTGATTTCGGCCTGTTTTTCGACCCTTGAGGGGACGTCACGGGCGAGGATTTCAAGGAGACTTTGGTGGGAATGAAAAGAGAGGTTGCCGCTTTCACGGGTGGCGCGGCCATTGGAATTTTGGGTGGTCTGATCGGTTTGGGCGGCGCAGAGTTTCGACTTCCTCTTTTGATGGAAGGATTCCGTTTTGCGGCGTTGGAGGCGGTGATGCTCAATAAAGCCATGAGCATCATGGTCGTGGCTTTTGCCTTGCCTTCTCGGGCGCAAGCCGTGCCTTTTCATACATTGGTCTCGCATGCGGGGGTCGTCATCAATCTTCTCTGCGGAACTCTCATCGGGGCTTGGGTCGGGGCCGGGTGGGCGACTCAGTTGAAGTCCCAGATCCTCTACCGAGTGATTGCCTTGCTGTTGGTTGCAGTCGCCTTGGTGTTGATGCTCGGCCACGTTTCTTCTCCCGCTTCGTCTCCCCTTTTTACCGGAGGGATTTTACCGCTCGCGGGAGCGATTGCCGGTTTTTTTATCGGCGTTTTTGCGTCGCTCATCGGGGTTGCCGGTGGTGAGCTTTTGATTCCGGCCATCGTTCTTCTCTACGGCCTCGACGTCAAAGTGGCCGGGAGTCTTTCTCTCGCGATCAGCCTGCCCACTATGCTGACGGCGTTTACCCGATACAGCAAAGACAAAAGCTTTACGGTCATCCGGCAAAATGTCGGTTTTGTGCTCATCATGGCGGGGGGGGTCCGTCACCGGAACGGTCGTCGGCGGAAAGCTGTTGGGGGTGGTTCCAGGGGTTGTTTTGATTCCGGTCTTGGCGTTCCTTCTCTTGGCCTCGGCTTGCAAGATTTGGAGGCACCGATCATAAACCTTGGGGGCTGTTCGATGGTGGATATGATTTGGCGATTGGGAGACGTCGGAAGATGAAAGGATGGAGGGTGGTCTTCGAAGCGGTGACGGTGATGTTGATTTCGCTTCTCGCCCCTGCAGGCCACGCGGGGATGGTCTACGTCACTGCCGCGTCGGACTTGCAATATTGCATGAAAGACATTGTCGATGTTTTTGAGGCAAAATATCCCGGCGATAAAGTGAAAATGGTTTTTGGCTCATCCGGAAAAGCCTTTTCACAGATCGTGGCGGGGGCTCCCTATGATATCTATTTCGCGGCCGACGTTGCCTATCCGGAAAAATTGCGCCAGGACGGTTTTGCCATCTCGAATCCCAAACCGTATGCCATCGGCCGCATGACGCTATGGGTTACGAAAAAAAGTGGACTTGATCCCCATAAAGGCATACAACTGCTTTTGGACTCGGGAGTCAAAAAGATCGCGATTGCGGATCCCGCCCATGCCCCTTATGGACGCATCGCCGTGGAGATCATGAAATACCACAGGGTTTACGACCAGGCGGAAAAGAGGCTTGTCTTGGGGACAAACATCCAGCAGACCGCCCAATTTGTCCAAAGCGGCGCCGCTGATGTCGGCTTTATCGCCTATTCCCTGGCGCTCGCCCCGATTTTGGAAAAACAGGGGCGTTTTTTTCTCTTCCCCGCCGAATCTCACACGGAAATTCTTCAGGCGTACGTTTTGCTCAAACCAGCCGCGCTCAACCAGACGGCAAAGCGGTTTGAGGCGTTTGTCGGAAGCGCGGAGGCGCGAGTGATCTTCAAACGATATGGTTTTCGGTTGCCCCATGAATAAAATGATCGCGACCATTACATCGATAACCACCAGTGATTCACTTGCTTTCCTGGAATTGGACGCCGCAGGCATTTCCTTGGGGATGGTCCTTTTTGATTTGAAGCCGGAATTCGTCGTGGGGACCCGGGTCCATCTCCTTTTCAAAGAAACCGAGGTGGCCTTGGGGGTGGCCTTGAACGGTGGAATCAGCTTCTGCAATCAGTTCCCCGCCAGGATCGAGTCGATTCGCAGAGGAAAAATATTGTCCTTCATCGAGCTTAAGAGCCCTGCCGGCCCTTTGGGAAGCGTGATCACCACAAGATCCGCGGATCGTTTGAGGCTGAAGGAAGGGATGGACGTCACGGCGATCGTAAAAGCCAGTCAGATTTCGATGGAAGCCTGCCATGAATATTGATCTGAGACCTCTTTGGCTGACGTTGAAACTTGCCTCGTACACAACGGCGATCCTTTTCATCATCGGTTTGCCGATCGCTCGGTTTCTATCGGAGACGAAAATCCGCTGCAAGCCGGTTTTGGAAGCGGTGCTCTCTTTACCGCTTGTGCTTCCGCCGTCGGTCCTCGGATTTTACTTTCTCTTGGCGTTTAGCAAAACGGGCTTTTTAGGGTCCCTCTGGCTTGAACTCTTCGGGCATCAGTTGGCATTTACGTTTGACGGTCTCTTGATTGGGTCCGTGATTTTCAGTCTTCCCTTCATGGTGCATCCCCTGCAGGCCGGATTCAAGTCCGTTCCGAAACAATTGAGCGAAGCCAGCTATTCTCTCGGAAAGTCGAAGCTGGAAACCCTTTTTCGGGTGATTCTTCCGTCGATGAAAGGGGCTTTGCTGACCGGTGGCGTTTTGGCATTTGCCCATACGGTTGGGGAATTCGGCGTGGTTTTAATGATCGGCGGGAGCATCGAGGGCGAGACCAAGGTGGCCTCCATCGTCATCTACGATCTGGTGGAGTCGCTCGACTACACGTCGGCGCATTGGTATGCCGGCATTCTCTTCCTCTTTTCTTTAATCATTTTGCTGACTGTATATGCCGTCAACAAGAGGTTGGATGTCTGATGATCACCCTTTCCGTCAAGAAAACACTCATCGGCGCGGATGGCCCGTTCGATCTGTCGGTCGACCTTTCCGTGAATCAAGGGGAACTGCTTAGTCTTTTTGGGGTCTCCGGGAGCGGGAAAACGATGCTGCTTCGCATCGTGGCCGGCTTGGAGAAACCCGATGAAGGGGTCGTCGAGGTTCATGGGAAAACCTGGTTTGACAGCCGCCGCGGCATCCATTGGGCCCCGCAGAAACGAAGCATCGGTTTTGTCTTCCAAGATTATTCGCTGTTTCCGACCATGACTGTCTATGAAAATTTAAGATATGCCCAGAGCCGACGAAATGAGGCGAAGATTTCAGATATCCTGGAGCTCACCGGTCTTTTCGAGTTGAAAGACCGCCTTCCCGCCACCTTGTCCGGCGGACAAAAACAGCGGGTGGCGCTGGCCCGTGCGATCATCAGAGAGCCGGATATTCTTTTGTTGGATGAACCCCTCTCGGCGCTGGATATGAAGACCCGGTCCAAACTTCAAAATGAAATTCTGAGCATTCACCGGGCGCTTGGATTGACGACGATTTTGGTGTCCCATGACAAACATGAAGTGTTTAAACTTTCCGATACGGTCGCCGTCATCGAACGCGGGAAGATCCTTCGGCGCGGGAAGACACTCGACGTGTTTTTCGATCGGGCCGCCTCCAATAAATTTTCTTTTGTCAGCCATATTCTCAGCATCCGGAAGGTTGATGCCGTTTATCTTGCCGTCATCGGCGCCGGCAATGAATTGGTGGAAGTCGTCTTATGCGAGAGCGATCTGAAAGAGTTGAACGTGGGCGACGAGGTGCTTGTCGCCTCCAAAGCATTCAATCCGATCGTTCAAAAGATTTAGAAAGAGCGCTCGCTCGGAAAAAGGAAAAAAGTAGGATGGAGTCATTGAACTTCTCGCGCGGACGGTGTATGATCCACCCCGGATTTTCGAAAGGAAGGAAGAACGGCGATGAGAAGGATGAAAGAACTGTTTGATTTGTCGGGGCAGATTGCGATCGTTACGGGCGGCGGGTATGGTCTGGGGTATCAATTGGCTTATGCCCTCGGCGAGGCGGGGGCGAACCTGGTTCTTGCCGCAAGGAAGGTCGATAAGTGCAAGGCCGCCGCGGATGTCATGATGAAGAATCTCGGCGTGAAGGTGCTGCCCGCGCGGCTGGATTTGACCCTTCCCGAAGAGGTCGATGCGCTTTATGATCTTGTCATGCAGGCATTCGGCAAGGTGGATATCCTGGTGAACAATTCCGGCGTGGCGTTGGTGGATTCCGTCTTTAAGTATCCGTTGGATAAATGGCATCAGGTGATCGACACCAATTTGACGGGGCTTTGGCTGATGTGCCAGAAAGCGGGTTCCATCATGACGCGGCGGGGCTACGGGCGGATCATCAATATCGCGTCAATAACGGGGCTCTTGGGATTTCCAAGCGAGATCGTCATGTCTCCTCCTTATAACGCCTCCAAGGCGGCGGTTCTGGGGTTGACCCGGGATCTGGCCGTGAAATGGGCCAAAAAAAATGTGACGGTCAATGCGCTCGTTCCCGGCTGGTTCGAAAGCGATATGGGAGAGCAAAATAAAGCCGTTCACGAAAAACTCAATGAATACTACATTCCGATGGGGCGTTTCGGGCGCGATGATGAACTCAAGGCAGCCCTCCTTTTTCTTGCCTCGCCGGGCGCCTCTTATGTGACCGGGGCGAGTCTTGTGGTGGACGGTGGGATTTCCATCCAATGAAGCAGCGTCGATGAAGAAGGCTTTCCCCTCCCCTGTGAGAAATGACGGGGATTTGGTCTCCATGGTTTGTCTTGGGGGTAAAAAATCTTGCAAACGATTGGATAGGTTCAGGCATGATTAATTCAACGGGCGGCAACCGCTTCTGTGTGGGGCCTATAGGTGTCGAAAACTCATCGGCCAAAGTTCCCTGCGGAATCGATCTCGGGGGGAGAAATTCTAAAAGGAGTGTTCAAGTTTCAGAATATGCTGCTTGAGGATTTGTCGACGGGACCTTTGTCTTTTTGAGTGTTTTTGTGGAGAGTGGAACCCGGTGGTCACATCCATCCAGGGGCATTTGGGGCAGAAAGGTGAGAAATTCAATTAAAAATAAGTAATTTCGAGCAGTTACTTTCAAGTGTATTATATTGTATTAATTTTAAATAAACTGGTGGGTATTGCATCATACAATTAAGAAAATTTAATAATTCAATTGGTTTAATAAAAGCAGGACCAATAAATTCATCGCCATTACCTAAATCGTCTGTTTGT
>CAZPTW010000113.1:0-8249 GCA_964589235.1 uncultured Smithella sp.
CATGAGGAAGGGTGGGGTCTTTTGTTTTCTCCGTAACCGGGTTTGGCGAGCATTTTGGCAAAATCCTCCCGAACTCTCTGGGGGGAGGCATGGAAGGGGTCCCTTTGGTGCCAGACGGAATGGTGGATAATATTGAAGTCTTCATCCAGGAGGTTTTGGACGTTTTGCGCCAGAATCTCCTCGGTCGCGGTTTTCTCGTTCAAGTACCAGGCGTGATCCTGCCGATACAGGCTGAGATCTCGAATGCCGTTTGGTGACGCCAGGCAACCGCAGATCAACCAGCACAAAATCGACAGTCCGAAGCTCTTATTGATCATGGGGCATCCTTCAATTCTTTTCGTTTGTCGTATAAACTTTTTTTAAGTTTCAGGCAAGTCAAACAGCGCTATCATTTTCTTTTGCTTTACGATAAAATTGGTGTAAATGATTCACTCGGTCTTTCTGATCCTCTCTGACGTCGGAGGGGGGATGCGGATGTAAATTTGTCAACCTTATATCACCGGAATGAAAGGAGCTGGCTTATGATCGCTATCAGTCTTTTGAAAAAATTTGCCTTTTTGAAAGATTTAACAAACGACCAATTGATCAAGCTGGAGCCCCTGGCCAAGGAGGAAACTCATCAAGCTGGAACGCAACTGTATATGAATGGCGATCCCGCGCGCTGCCTTTACCTGGTGCAGGAAGGGAAAGTCGCTCTTTTTATGGATAATTACATGGGACCCGGTAAGCCGCCGATGCAAGTGACGATCGATATCGTCGCCCCTGGGGAGTCCATGGGGTGGTCCGCGGTCGTGGAGCCGTATCATTACACGCTGAGCGCCCGTTGTCTGGAGGATACCAAACTGATCGCGTTTGACGCGGAGCAGTTGCGCGATCTGATGGACAGCGATCCGGCGTTGGGTTACAAACTCATGCAGGCCACAGCCAAGGTGATCTCCAGTCGGCTGACCCATACCCGCATCATCTTGGTGGGGGAAAGGGGACTCTCCACCCTGACGGAGTATTAATTTTCTCAAGGAGGCGGACAATGAAGGATTTTGTCCCCAAGAAAATTTTTTTCACCAAGGGTGTCGGCACGCATCGGGATGAGCTTCACTCTTTTGAGCGCGCTTTGCGTAACGCCGGCATCGAAAAGTGCAATCTGGTTCAGGTTTCGAGCATTTTTCCGCCGGGATGTAAAGTGATTTCCAAAGCCCAGGGCCTCAAGCAACTGGTGCCGGGAGCCATCACGTACTGTGTGATGAGCCGGTGCTGCTCGAATGAACCCAAACGCTTGTTGTCCGCGTCGGTGGGATGCGCCATTCCCGCCGACCGGACTTCGTACGGGTATATCAGCGAACATCACGCGTTCGGGATGACCGAGAAACAAACCGGAGATCACGCCGAAGACATGGCCGCCGCTATGCTCGCGTCGACGCTGGGGATCGATTTCAACGTCGACGAGGGGTGGGACGACAAAAAAGAAATATTTAAAATCAGCGGCAAGATTGTTCGGACGCTCAACGTCACGCAATCGCAAATTTGCCAGAACAACAATTACACCACGGTTGTCGCCGCGGCCGTTTTTGTGTTTTGACGACGCACGGCCCTTTCGGTTCCATGCTTGGGGAAGCGGTCAAAGGGTTCACATCAACCGAGGAGGACTTTTTAAGGAGGTAATGAGATATGGCAGATCAGACGAAAGTCATGGATCAGGCGGTTCAGGCGATGGCCGATAAAGAAGGGAAATATCTGACCTTCAGTCTGGCCGGCGAAGAGTACGGGATCGGGATTTTGAAAGTCAAAGAGATCATCGGTATGATGCCGATCACAGTGGTCCCCCAAACGCCCGCCTACATCAAAGGCGTGATCAACCTTCGCGGCAAGGTAATCCCCGTCATTGATTTGCGCCTGAAGTTTTCGATGGCCGCCGCGGAATTTACGGAACGAACGTGCATCATCGTCGTCGAAATCGCCGCCGTCGGTCGGACCATTCTGATGGGCATTGTGGTGGACTCCGTATCCGAAGTCCTCAACATCAAAGCCGCCGATATCGAAGCGACGCCTTCTTTCGGAACGAGGCTCGACACCCAATACATCTTGGGCATGGCCAAGTCGGGCGGTTCCATCAAAATCCTGTTGGATATCGATAAAATTCTCTCTTCCTCCGAGCTTCAGGCGGCCGACGGTTTGGCCTCCTAGACGAATTTACAAGAAAGGGACGCTGATCGAAGACGATGAATCCGATACATCGGGAGATTCCTGACCTGAAACATCAAGACGTGGGCGACGCGGAGCTTCCTTATCTTCATTATCCAGGCGGGGAAAAGAAAATCCTTTTTGTCCATGCCACGGGATTCTTGCCCTGGCTTTGGCACCCGATCATCGAGCGGCTTACGCCGGACTATTCGGTGTGGGCGCCGTATATCTGCAATTACCGGTCGTGCAATCCGCATGAGGGAGGGTTGAGCTGGAATGTCATCGCGGAGGATCTGGCGGTTTTCTGCCGCAAGCTGAATATCGAAGACCACATCCAAGTCGGCCATTCTATGGGCGCCACCGTCTCGGCGATTGCGGTTGCCGCTTACGGCATGCAAGTTCGGGGCATGGTGCTCATCGAGCCGATCTTTTTGCCGGATGAATTTTATAAGCTGACACCCAGTGTCAAGGACCATCCCCTGGCGTCCAAGTCCATCAAACGTCTCAACTACTGGGCCAATGAAGAAGAAGCGATGCGTTATTTGAAGAGTAAATCGTTTTTTGCCGGGTGGGACGAGGATGTCTTGGCCTTGTACAAGCGGTACGGAATGGAAAAAATGCCCGCGGGCGACATGCGGCTGACCTGCACACCGGAGAGTGAGGCCGCCATGTTCATGGGGGGGTGGAGCCGGGATCCCTGGCCGCTTCTGCCGTTGATCGCTTGTCCCACGCTGGTGATCGAGGGCGAAAAGAGTCCCAATGTCAGTTTTGTGGACCTGAGACGGGCCGTCTCGCTGTTGCCCAAAGGGCGGTTTGGGTCTATCGGCGATGCGGGGCATTTGATTCCCATGGAAAAGCCGGGCGAGATCGCCGAGCTCATCAAAGATTTTGTCGCGACGATACATCAGGAATGAGAGGATGTGAGGTTCTCGATAAGATGAAGACGAGGAGATGCCATCATGGCCGGTCCTGAGATTATCGCTTTTTGCAACCAAAAAGGCGGTGTCGGCAAAACGACCTGCGCGCTCAACATTGCCGTCGGCCTTCACCTTTTGGGCCGAAAAGTCCTGGTGATTGATTTCGATCCTCAGGCGCATTTGACGTACTCGCTGGGCATCGATGCTCACGGCTTGAAGAGCACCATTTATGAAGTCATGAAGGGGGATACGCCCTTGTCTTACGCGCTGATGGATGTCAAGGGGCTCAAAGTCCTGCCGGCCAATCTGGACCTGGCCCGGATGGAGACGGACATGGCGGCGCTTCCGAAGAAAGAGAGAATCTTGAAAAGCCGCCTCTCGGCGGTGGCGGATGTGCAATATGTCGTCATTGATTGCCCGCCGTCCGCTGGCCTGTTGACCGTCAATGCGCTTGTGGCCTGCCAGGAAGTTTTCATCCCCCTCCAAATGGAGTTCCTGGCGCTCAAGGGCATGAGCCGGCTTTTGAATCTCATCGAAGACGTCAAAAAGAAATTCAATAAGGATGGCCCCGCTTACCGGGTGATCGCGACACGCTATGACGGTCGCAAGCGGCTCAACAACGCCATTATGGCCAAAGTCCGTGAACGGTTCGGTGAACGGGTCTTTGCGTCGGTCATTCGGGAGAATATCGCCGTGGCCGAAGCGCCTAGTTTCGGTCAATCCATTTTTGAGTACGCCCCGAAAAGCCATGGTGCGGAAGACTATCTGGCCTTATGTAAAGAGATCATCCACAGAAAACCCGTTGTATGATGTTCCGATGTTCCTTCAATCCGCTTTAGACCTTCTGAATCAATCGATGAAAGATCAAACGAGGTGTGATCGATGAAAAAAATTAATTGGGTGACGGTGCTATGGATTCTTGTGCTTTTGACGGGTTGCACTGCGGTTCGGTACAGACCGGATCCGTCCGTCATGAAGTCCATGGCCTTTGCCGAAGCCATGGAGAAGGCGGAGGCTTTGTTTTTGCAAACCCAGCCGCAGGGCACGTTTCACGTAAGCGCCGACGGCATCACCGTTTCGTCTCCGAGCTTCATCACGATGCAGCCTTATTTCTGCGCTTTCAGTGAGAATATTGGAATCGCCATCGAAGAGTCGTCTCTCGGATCGATGACGGGAGGGGCGGGATACAAAACGGGATCCCGTTACATTGTTCGTCTGGGAGGCCACATGTATTGCCAAGTCCTTTTTCAGGACCTGACCGACGCCAAGGCTTTCGCCGATGCCGTCTATGTGCTGAAGACAACCCCCCGCCAGACACGGGAAGCGTTTTTCAAAACGCTCAGACAAAGAGACCCCGCGGTCATGATCGCTCGTCAAAGCGATCGATGGGACGGGGGATCATCCGCATCGGTTTTTTCAGATGTGGACGAGCTTCCCGCCTTCCGGGCGAGGCAGGATTCCAACGCCTATGCCATCGTGATCGGCATTGAAACTTACCGGCAGGCGCTTCCGAAAGCCGAGTATGCGGTAAACGACGCGAGGCTGGTCAGGGATTATTTGATCAAAACGATGGGGTATCCCGAGGCAAACGTCGTTTTGCTGACCAACGAGCGCGCCGCCAAAAGCGATTTTGAAAAATATTTGGAACGTTGGCTCTTCAATAATGTCGAAAAAGGCGGAAGGGTTTTTGTATACTATTCAGGTCACGGCGCGCCGAATGTCAGGACCGGAGAGGCCTATCTGGTCCCTTATGACGGAGATCCGGCGTTCATCGTTGAAACCGGCTATTCCCTGAAAAAGCTCTATGAGGTCTTGGGGAAGCTTCCCGCGAAGGAAGTCATCGTTGCTTTGGATTCGTGTTTTTCCGGTGCGGGCGGGAGATCGGTTTTGGCCGAGGGCGCCCGTCCTCTGGTGATGAATTTGAAAACCGAATCGGTTTATGACAAACGCTTGAGTGTGCTGGCCGCCTCCTCGGGGGAACAGATCAGTTCGACCTACAAGGAAAAAGGCCACGGCCTTTTTACCTACTTTCTGCTCAAAGGCATCAAGGAGAAAAACCTGGTTCGAGAGGACGGCTCTCTGCAGGTGATGGAATTGTTCGACTACCTCAAACCGGAGGTGGAACGCGTCGCGCGCAAGCAGTACAACAACGAACAGACGCCGCAGCTGATAAGGGCCAAGTAGGCGGAAGTATCCGATTATGGAAAGCCGCGGAAAGTCGGATTCCGCTTGTCACTGGAATGGGGACAACGTGTGAGGGATCCGACCTCGCCAAGAGACGGTCACCCGCCAGTCGGCGTCAAGACGAAGGGATCTCGGAAAATGTCGGTCATTCCTGCGCCTCTCTTTTCGATCGTAAAAGTCGGTCATGTCCAGGGTCGAATCGTTCGAGTCAACTCGATGAGCCGTTTGAAATGCCGGGTTTTAAAGGAGACGTTTTTCGTGTATAACGGAGTCGGCCGGGTTGGAAAGCCTGGCGGTGTGAGCGGATGGTTGTATCGGAATGGGACGTTCTCATCACGCGTGTATTTATTGGAGGAGGCAACGATGAAGAAAATGTTTTTGGTTTTGGTCGCGGCGGCCTTGCCGATCATCTGGTCGGTCCAGGCCTTCGCGCAGTTTAAGGAAGGCTTGTGGGAGATGACCACCCAAGTGCAGATGAAAGGGATGCCCCAGCAGATGCCGTCGACGACGGTCCGCCAGTGTATAACGAAAAACGATCCTGTGCCCAAAGAGCCAAACAAAAATTACGATTGCAAAACGACCTCTCTGAAGACCAGCGGCAACACGGTCAGCTATACGGCGGAGTGCAATGGCCCGGAAGGCAAAATGACGGTTTCGGGAAAAAGCACTTACAGCGGCGACAGAATGGAGGGGGAGGCGACGACGACGGTCAAGATGAAGGGCCAGCCTTCCATGGAGATGACCAGCAAAATGACAGGGAAATATCTAGGACCCTGTAAATCAAAGTAAGGAGAAAGGCATGAGATTAAAAGACAAGGTAGCGATTGTGACAGGATCGGGAAGAGGAATCGGCGAAGGAATCGTGCTGCGTTTTGCCGAGGAAGGCGCAAAAATCATCGTCAACGATGTCAATGAAGCGGATGCAAAAAAAGTGGTGGACGAGATCAAAGCCAAAGGCGGTCAGGCCGTCGCCGTTTTGGGGTCCGTTTCGGATCGGGCGACCGTCCAGAAAATGGTGGACACAGCGGTCAAGGAATTCGGCACGCTGGATATCATCGTCAATAATGCGGGGATCACGCGCGACGCCATTTTGCACAAGATGACGGATGATCAGTGGAATGCGGTCATCGATGTCAATCTGACGGGGGTGTTTTACGGCATTCAGTGTGCCGCGCGCTACATGCGGGAAAAAGGCTACGGAAAAATCATCAACATTTCTTCGACAAGCGCGCTGGGAAACGCGGGCCAGCTCAATTATTCCGCCACCAAAGCGGGTGTGATCGGCATGACCAAGACCGCCGCGAAAGAACTGGGGCCCAAGGGCGTCAACGTCAACGCCATTGCGCCGGGCATGATTTGGACGGATATGATGAAAAGCATGCCGCCGGAAACGATCAAACAAATGGACGCGATGTTGCCTTTTTTGGTGCCGATGAACCGCAAGGGGTCACCGCGGGACATCGCGAACTTGGCGCTCTTTTTGGCCTCTGATGAAAGTTCGTTCATCACCGGCCAAGTCATCTTCTGTGACGGAGGCATGAAGATCTAGGCGGATGCGTCGTGTGTCTTTTGTAGGGAACGGTCTTGGCTGTTCCCTACGCGGTTTGATCTTCAGAGGGATTCCCCCGGCTGAACCGTGCCGCAAAGCAGGGAAGATAGCCGTCGCCTGCGGCGCGTTTGGCCTCTTCGAAATTGCGGGGCCACTGGCTGCAGACGGACGGTTTGTGTCCTAACGCATGCAGGCGGCAACCCCGGTCTTTCATCAGAAAAACGCACCCGCGTGCGGTTTTTCGCGTTCGATATAGTATCGTTCCCTCCGCGTCCATTTTGGGTTTGGTGAAGTCGGAGGGCTTGGCGACTCCCGCGGCGATCAAGGCGTCCCGCTCGCTGGGAAAGACATCAACGCCATGTTGGCAGCAAGAATCTTTACAGGGGAAGGAAAAACAGTCCCATTGATCCGGCTTTTCTTCTTTTACAGTTTCCACCGTCATCTCCCGAAATGTCGAGCGCTGTGAGGTCATTCTACACGGTTCCCCCCGGAAAAATCAAATGAATCTTCCCCTTCCGCCGCCATGGACGTGTTCTTGGACATCGGGAATCGCGCATTTTTCGAAGGCGGCTTTTCTTGGCGTCACTTTTTGAAGAGAGAAAAAAGAATCGTCAGGATGATGCTGATGATCAGACAGGTGGTGACGGGGAAATAAAAGCGGAATTTTTTATGTTCGATGGAAATGTCACCCGGAAGTTTCCCCCAGAAGGGGAGGTGGTCGGCAAAGAGGAATAGAAGTCCTGCGGCGACGAAGATACAGCCGATGAGGATGAATGTCTTCCCTAGCGCGGTCATGGTCAACCCTCTCGATGGTTTTTGGCGATCCGGATGATAGCACGATTTGACCTTTTGAGCCAGGGGGGATGGATGCGTGGATTCATCGCTTGCAAAGGTTTTTTCAAAAGATTATAAATGGCACGAAAAGCGTGGATCGAGGGGACATCGTATTTTTTAACGTGAACGAAGGAGGTAGACATGATGGGAGACGTGTTCAATTTTGCGGGGAAAACGGCCATTGTCACCGGGGCCGGCCGCGGTATCGGCCGCATGATCGCGTTGGGGTTGGCGGATGCGGGAGCCAATGTGGTATTGAGCAGCCGGACCAAGGAGCAGCTCGACGCGGTGGCCGGAGAAATCCGGGCCAAAGGCGGCAAGGCGCTTTCCGTGCCGACCGACCTGACGGCTCACGAGCAGCTGGAAAATTTGGTCAATGAAACGATCCGCGAATTCGGCCGGATTGATATTTTGGTCAACAACGCGGCCCGCAGTTTCTTACGCAGTCTTTTAGATCTGCGCGAAGACGGCTGGGACAAGTGTTTCGATACGAATGTAAAAGCCGTCTGGCTTTTGAGCCGGCTGGCGGCCCGCAAGATGATGGAACAAAGAGGGGGCAAGATCATCAATATCACCACCGTCGGCGC
>CAZPTW010000114.1:0-8245 GCA_964589235.1 uncultured Smithella sp.
AGGCGCCCTACGTGCGCGACATGCCGCCGCAAAAACCGGTGCCGATTCGGGGAATTAAATCAGATTGAAGATTCTTGCTTTCAGACACGGAAAGCAGCACGCTTTCCGTTCAGCGATAACCGGCGGCAAACAACTCATCCACTTTTTGGTCAATCGTATCCGTCACGATCATCCCCCCTTATGATCACAGATGACCCATCCATATACAAAAATGAAATTTTCGCAAGCGCCAATTTCAACATTCGACACGCGACGCGAGTGGCTGTCTGCAAATAAAAAGGGCGCCTAATGGGCGCCCTTGCTCCATGATGACATAAATGAAAAAGGGGTTACTGCTGGTAACCGCCGTCGAGAATCGTGATGTCCCATTTATATTCCGGTTTAAAATTACTGCTGTTTTGTCCGGGAATCCCGACAATGCTCTTGCAGTCATTGCTCAGGGTTCCCACAATGTAGGCTCCGCCGGCCACATCCCAGAAGATTTTCACCCGGTCGCCGGGACCCCCCCCACGAATCAATCAGAATGCAAAAATGCCCGATGTCGGTCAGACTGCCGCGCCATTTTCCTTTTTTCAGCGTCCATCCACCCCATACATCGTTCATTCCGGCCATGTAGGCATGATATCTAAATGAAGTTCCCTGTTTGCACATCACTTTCGCGCTGGCAAAAGATGTAGCAAATGCAATCAATAATAAAGATAGTGTGACTGTGCTCAATCGTTTTTTCATTTTACTCTCCTTTCTTTGAAATATCGATGGCTCCGAGATTAAATAAAACAAAATTTCAAGTCATTGATAAATTTGTCGATGCCCGGGGTCCGGCGCTCCATGGACGAAAATGGAGTGATTCGGGACGGGCAGTCGTGACAGCGACTGCTTGTTGCGCTTATTTCGTCCCCTTTGATCCGGCGGTTTTCTTCGGTTTGTTTCTATAAATTTTTCTCAACGAAACGCGTGACGGCGTAAAGGTGCTTCTCGATGAATTGGTCGCTGTCTCTATTCATCCCCATTCCGACGGATGAAGAAATTTCATTTATCCGCAGGCTGGCACCTCACAGTTCGTTTTCCCATGCCGTCGGCAATGCACTGGCATTTGAAAACTTCATGCGGCAGACAGAGGCCAAGGCGGCGAGCCGACAACTATCATGATTGGACGTGTCATTGTGGAGTTCCAAAATAGAAGGAGTTCATATGATCAAATGGATTGGCCTGATCAAGCGGAAACCCGGCATCACGGAGCAAGCATTCTCCAAATACTGGAAAGACATCCATGCGGCCGTCGTCCTCAAAAACATGCCGGGAGTTGTGAGATATATCCAGAACCACCGAATCAAGATCAATGAGTATGATTCAGCTTGGGATGGAATTGTTGAACTCTGGTTTGAAGATTTGGAATCCTTCCGGAGCATGAGTCGATGGTACCTCTCAGAGGCAGGCAAAATACTTCGGGACGACGAGGACAAATTCATCGATAGAAGCAAGACGATCGACATGATCTGTGAAGAAGCAGTTATAAAATAAGGGAGACTGCCGAAAGACCTCGTTGGAAATATTATCAGAAGACGCTGAGCTGCGTCTGACCCGCGTCAGTGTAAATGCTTGGATCAAACGACATGAATAGATCATGCAGAAATTTCGACGCAAGGAGGGGAGGGCCAGTCGGCATTGCAGACATGAAAACACTTTTCTTTCATCCGAACGTCAGAGAGACGACGGGTTTCCCTCCAGAAGATCGGCGGTGCTGAGCAGATTGTTGACACGTCGGTAAACCTCACGCTCCAAGCTTGTGAGGTCTGCTGTATGGTTCGTTAAGGCGATCCAACCGGTCTTCCGAAACGATGAGGATTCGACGAGGACCGGCTGGATTGTCCAGGTGAAAAGATCATGGACATTTTTGGGTCGGATCGACGACCTTCAGGGACGAGATGCGGTCATTCCAGGTTTCCTTGCCGGACAGATTGGCATTTAGGCTCGTCATATAGGGGTAGTCCCGGCCGTTGGACAACGTCATGCAACGGCCTTTGAAGTTTGTGTGCTCGTAAATCAGAACGCGGACGCCCGACCCCACTTTCACCGATGAAATGCGATCGTTCCATTTGGCTCCCGTCGGCGTATTCCATTTGGTCAAGTCGCTGATTTCCGAACCTTTGCTCCACTCCACGGAGGCTCCGGCAAAATTTTCATGTTCAAAGAAAAAGGCTTTCTCCGCATCCGGCGTACCCATGGGTTGCGTTTTCGTTGAGTCCGGACACGCGGGGACGCCGCATTTGTAAGAGATGGCTCCGGCTTGATCCACCGCGGTATAATAGGTTTGGGCCAATTCCATGCATGCTTTGCGCAGCGCCGTGCTTTTCGGCTTGCATATCTGCTCCATGCGATTTTTAAAATCTTTGTCACACATGCTTTTTGAGGCGCAGTTGGACGAGCACATGCCGTAACATTTATCGTGTTCGTAGCAGGCCGTGTTGAAATTCACGCCTGGAATGGGTTTATTGGGAACAGGATTCGGCAGCGTTTTATGGTAGGCCTCCAGTTTGGGGCCACAATAATTTGTCGAGGGATTATAGCGTTCAAACGCCCAGGCGGACCATGCAACCTGCAGAACCAAAAGAATTGAAAAAATCATCCATATCCATTTGCAATTCATTGTCTTCTTGGCCTTTTCAATCATAGAAAGAAAATTCATTGTCATGCTCCTTTCGTTTTGTTTGAATGTTTCTCCATCTGTGATATCGGTTCGATCATCCAGTCGAAATCTCGGCGAAAGGATGGTTTTGCTTGAATGGACGGACCCACCGGTGCGTGGCGCGTCCATCCAAACACGGCGGCGAGCGTCGCGATATTTCCCGAAGGCGGTGTCACACCCCCTGCCCGCCGATTGATCATGCGCAAAACGGGAAATCTTGTCGTTTAAGCGCCGAGCTTTCTTCTTTCAAAAAGAGCTGACATCGACGGGGCTCGTCGCGTTCCATGTGGAGTCGTTACCGAGCTGGCCTTCCGTGTTTTGCCCCCAAGCCTTGACGTTTGCGTTGGTGGTCAAGGCCAGAGAATGATAACCGCCTCCCGACAGAGCGGTGATGCCCGAGGAGAGCCCGAAGACTTCCACCGGTGAGTTTTTTCGAATGACGGTTGTATCACCCAGCTGTCCACTGGCGTTTAGACCCCAAGCCCATGCCGCTTGGCCGGTCGCTGTCGCCAAACTGTGAGATTGACCTGCCGCGATGCTTGTTACGCCGGATGTCAGCGTTGTAACATTCACAGGGGTGGTATAGCTCGTGAAGGAACCGTTGCCCAGTTGGCCGTTGTCGTTTAGCCCCCAGGCCTTGATGGCGCCGCCTGAAGTCAAAGCCAGGCTGTGGAATCCGCCTGCGGCAATCGCCGCAATGCCGGAAGAAAGACCAAAGACGCCGACCGGTGTGGTGGAATTGGTCTTGGAGCCATCGCCCAGCTGACCGTCGTTGTTGGCCCCCCAGGCCTTGACAGCGCCGCCTGAAGTCAGGGCCAGGGAATGGGACGCGCCTCCCGCGATGGCGCTGATGCCGGACAATAAACCGCTCACATTGACGGGTGTTTTGCTGTTGATAACCGTTCCATCACCCAGTTGACCGGAATTGTTGGCCCCCCAGGTCTTGACGGCGCCGCTTGAGGTCAAAGCCAGGCTGTGGTTGCCGCCCGCCGCGATCGCTTTGACGTTTGTCAGGGTAAGGACCTGGACGGGGGTTTTACGGGCGGTGGTGGAATTGTCACCGAGCTGGCCGTCGCCGTTGTATCCCCAGGCCCAAACCGTTCCATCACTTTTGAGCGCCAGGCTGTGGTTTCCGCCCGCGGCAATGGCGGGTGTGACTTGGGCTGTAAAATCTTGCGTGGTGATGCCGCCAAGATAGTTGACCACGGCGGCGGTCGGCGAAAAGGTGCAACCGATGCGGGACGGTGTAATGGTGTAGACGCCGTTTGCCAAGCCGGTAAAGCTGAAATAACCGGTGGAGTTGGTGGTCGTTTCCCCCGTCGCCGATCCCGTCAGGGTGATGGTCACCCCGGCGAAATACGTCCCGCCGATGGTGACACGTCCCGAAATGCCCGGGAGTTGTGCCTCGTTTTCTCCTCCGCTTCCACAGGCGATGATGAGCATGACGCAAGCCCACGCCGCAGCTTTTTTGAGATGGTCCACCATTGAAAGTGTGTCCTCCCGGAATCGTCCGTCGCAAATCACACAACCATGCCGACTGTGCGTACTCCGCGAAGCTATCGAATCTTCCATATTCATTTTCCTTCAATCTGTCCAGCCTTTTTGTGTCCTTGGCCCTTGCGGACTATATCGCGACACAGCGGAAGCCGAGAATATTGGAGGAGGTGGTTTTTTCAATGTAGTGCCGATCGGTCAGGCTGATCTCACCGTGGGAAATCCAGCTTGCCCCTTTGACGATATACATGTCCGATGTTTCTCGATCGCCGATCACGTCGCAGGTCCATTCCAGAACGTTGCCGAGCATATCGGCGATCTCGTAGGGATTGGCGAATTTGATGTATTGATCGACCGGGGTGGTATCTCCATGAAGGCTTTTTTCGATGTTGCAGGCGTCATCTTGCCACGTGTCTCCCCAGGGGTAGAGATGACCGCGTGGGGTGCGGGCGGCCGCTTCCCATTCGATCTCCGTGGGCAATCTTTTTCCTGTCCAGGCGGCGAAGGCGCGTGCGTCGTCGAGACTCACCTGGACCACCGGATGTGTGCGTTTGAGATGCAACGAACTGCCGGGGCCATTGGGCCGATACCAGCAGGCGCCCATGACCCGTTTGTAATAGGCTTGACTATGGAGTGAAAAGCGTTCGATTCCGGTGACCGGATCCCTCGAACGTTGCATGCGCGGATAGTACACCAGCCCGTAGCCGAATTTTTCGGCGGTGGTGATGTAACCGGTTTGCTCCACAAAAATTTCAAAAAGCGCATTGGTGACGGGAAATTTGCCGATGTAAAAATCGGGCAGTGAGGCGATTTGTTCCGGCAGTTCGCTTTTGGCCAGGTGAGCGCCCCCGACTAAAAAATTTCCGCCCTTGATCAGAATGTGCGCATTGTAATATTTGTCCCGGATACTCAAATAGCGGTCGAACTCTTCAGAAAGCAATTTGGCTTTGCTTCTGAGCTCGTCTTCTGTATAAACGCTGCCACTCAAATCGGGGCCGAGTTTTTCTAAAATGCCCGCGGCCTCCGCCAGACGCGATAAGAGTTCCGTCTTTTCACGCAGCTCCTCATCAAGGGGCTTTTCGGAAGGAATCACTCGAATGTCCCGGCTTGGTTCGGTCTCCTCTCCCGGGCTCACCACGACCTCGTCGTCGGATATCGCTTCGGGAATATCGCCCTCTGCATCCGCGTCGGCTTTCGGTTCCGTCAAGAACTCTTCTTCAGAGACGGTCTCGGGAAGGTCGGGGAGAATCGTTTCGTCCCCCGTGGCTTCCACTGTTTCCACGAAGGCTTCCTCGAAGAGCTCGTCCGTCTCGTCGGGAGAGATGGAGTCGGCGATTTCTTCAGGGAGGTCCGATTCGGCGGGTGTGTCTTCCAAAACGTCTGCTTCGACGATGTCCGAGGCGACTTCTTCGGCCTCTCCATCGGTGATCCACGCCTCCGACGCCAAATCTTGCGCCGCTTCCACAGCCGCGAGGTCTTCCGCCGTGTCGCTCGCGGCGGCTTGGGCCCGATCGGCGATGGATTCGCTCTCAAAGATATCCTCGATGACCTCTAGGATTTCCTCTTCCGTCGACGGCCAAATGTCGCGGGCCTCATCCGTTTCCATCCCGCCTTCGGCCGTTTGTGTCTCCATTGGAGGTTCAACCGGTAGGTCGGCCCTATCTTCTTGCGATTCCAAGATGGCTGTGTCCGTCTCGTCCGGCGAGAGACTTTGCGACGCGTCTGCAACCTCTTGGAGGACTTCAACGGTCTCGTCTGAGAGAAGATGATCTTCGACTTCCTCTTGCGCTAAACCGTCATCAAAGGCCGTCTCCACGTCTTCGGGCGATTCAGGCGCAGTGGCTTCCAAGGGTAGATCGCTTGTCTCGACGATTTCTTCAACGATGTCATACGGCTCGTCTTCTTGGGACGACGTGGTTTCGATTTCCGTTCCTTCAGCCGGCTCATCCGGAATCGGATGTCCGTCTTGGCCGCCCAGGGTGTCATCGACGGTGATCGGGGGCTCATCTTCCAGGATTTCAACGATTTCATCTTCTGAAATGGTGGGCGATGTTTCGGCCGCGAGATCTTGGGCTGTTTCTTCCGTCGGCGGTGCCTCATCGGGGAGAGCTTCCCGGCGATCGTCTGAGAGCGCCTCCTCTTCGATCACTTCTTCGAGAATATCTTCGGCTGCAAGCGCCCCTTGGACAAACGCCTCGACATTGGCGGCAAGATGGCCCATCATTTCTTTCATGCCCGCGATCTCTTCAGCGGGAAGACCTGACGCGTCGAGCGTCTGTTGGACGATTTCGTTGATGTAGGCCAGAATCCGTCCTATCTTCTCTTGGACATTTCCTTGGGGGTCCTTCAAAATATCCGCCAATCCGGACACCACCTGGTCTCCCGTCCAGACCTTATCGGCCGTGGACGCCTCTTGAGGCGTTTCATCCGCCGCCGAAACGCTTTTAGTCATCTGTTGCAAAATGTCCTTGATCTCTTGGGCTTGGTCACCGCCGAACGTATCGCCGGCTGCTTTGATGGTTTGATCCATCATCTGTTCCACGGCGCTGATGATTTTTTTTGCTTTGACGGTGCTTGTCGTTTCCGGTTCCTTGATGACGGTCAAAATGTCCTCGAGAGCATGCCTGAGGGCGTCTTGGACCTCAGAATGCGTCGCCATGGCGGCATCGACCGCGTCCCGGGCGAGCTTTGAAAGACCGCGGTCAAGGACAGAGAGATCGTCTTGGATGTGCAAGACTTTATCCCTGCGTTCCTCGGAAAAAGGCTTGGTTGCGGCCGTCGGTTCGGTTGCTTGATCTTCCGGGCGAAATGGGTGGACCTGTCCGACCAGATCCTCGAGGGAGAGGCCTAGTTTTTCCGAGAGGCCTTTCATGGCGGTTTTCAAACGGTCAATTTCTTCTTTCGTGCTTTCAATAGCGGCATCAGATGTGGCGTTGATCAAGACGTCGCTCAGCGCCGTGAGGATTTTACTGATCTTGTTTTGCGTATCGATGCCCATGTCCTGAAAGACATCCATGATACCGGCAAGCGCTTTATCCTTGGCTTCGTCCGAGATCGCAAACGTGTTGGCCGGTCCGATGATAATCCCTTGGGGATTTTTTCCTTCCGCGTAGAGTTTTTTAAAGTCGCTGTTGACGCTCGATTTGACGGAACTGAAATTTTTTCTTTTGGTCTTGACGAGGTCCCGGTCGTCCCCCGTTTCCCAAATCGTTTTGACCAGTTCTTCCGTGTCAATGGCCTGCAGGCTTTCGGAGCTGGTGTCATCGGTGTAATACGCGCGCACCGCCTTGACCAATTTGGCTTTGAGGGTCGTTTCACTTCTGTAATGAAGGTGGTCGATGGCTTCGTCGATGTCTTGAAGCCGAATCATGATGGGCATGTCCGCCATCCCCCGGGATTTTATATTGTATATCGCATGGAAGCGTTATTTCTTTAGCATAGGGGATGCCGCCCGAATTGTCACCAAAAATGACAAAAAAAGTAATTTTTTGCCTGAAGCTGCCGATATACAAAACAGGTGACTTATCCCATTGAAAAACTTGAGGGAGATTATGGAAGAAACCGTAAAAAGGCAGTTTGAGCAAATATTTACAAAACACTATGAACGATTGGCCAACACCAGCAAATCGGTCGGCGGCCTGCCTTTTACCCTGGAAAATATCGTCTGTTTTATTCTTCTGGGCGGCCGGGAATTGGACATCGAAGACATCTACGGAGACGTCAGCGAACGCTATTCGTTGGACATGTTTTTGGCCGACGCCCGGGAGGCGGGGATTGACGACACAGAGGCGATCAAAAACGCCGTCGCCGATTTGGTGGCGCAGAAATACCTGCATCTGCAGCCGGACGGCCGATATTATGCTTACCAGGCCACACGAGAGACCGCGAGGATGTTAAACAAGATTTATCCCAAAATGCAGGGGTTGAGTCTTTTGGCCTATATCGGACAGACCCTCCAGGAGCTCGAAAGCGGGCGAACGACGGTCGATGCCGCCTTGTCGCGCTTTGATCAGACGCTTGCGCACCAAGGGGTGCCGCTGCCCAAACCGAAGATTCCCGTCATCA
>CAZPTW010000115.1:0-6183 GCA_964589235.1 uncultured Smithella sp.
ATCGGAATATTATCGAAACCATTCAGGACGGGTATATCGAGATCGATTTAAACGGTTATTGGACATTCGTCAATCATGTGGTCAGCGAGCATCTCCTCTACCCCGTCGATGAGCTCATCGGGTCCCATTATAGCAGATTCCAACCCGATGAAGCCGGTGTCAAACGTCTATATCAAATCTTCCGTGACATCTATCGAACGGGAACACCGGTCAAATCGCTTGAAATGCCTGGGCTTCGGAAAGACGGAACCATCGGATTCTTTGATTTTTCCGTGTCACTCATGAAAGATTCCGAGGGTAAAATCGTTGGTTACCGTTGCGTATCCCGAGATATTACGGAACGCAAGAAAATGGAAAACGCCTTACGGCACTCAGAGGAACGGTACCGAAGCATCATTGAAAGTATCGCCGATGGCTATATCGAGGTCGATTTGAAAGGCAAATGGACTTTTTTTAACGATGTGGTCTGGATGCGTAGCGGTTATACTCGTGAGGAATTACTGAAAGCCGATTTCCATATGCTTCACACTCCGGAAAGCGCCAAGAGATCGGTGAAAGCTTTCTTGAAGGTCTATCAAACCGGGGAACCGATCCGAGCTTTGGAGGTCGAAACAATCCGAAAAGACGGAAGCAGAGGTTTTTATGAATTGTCCGTTTCGCTGATGAAAGACGAGCACAATCACCCGATCGGTTTTCGCTGCATTTCACGCGATATCAGCGAACGCAAAAAAGCGGAGGCGTTGCTCATCAAAACCAATCGAGAGCTTCAGGAAGCGACCGCCCGCGCCAATGAATTGGCCGCCAAGGCGGAGGCGGCCAGCATCGCCAAAAGCGAATTCCTGGCCAACATGAGCCACGAAATCCGCACACCCATGAACGGGGTGATCGGTATGATCGGTCTTCTTCTCGACACTCAGCTCACCGAGGAACAGCGGCGCTACGCGGAAATTGTGCGGGCAAGCGGTGAGCTGTTGTTGGAACTCATCAATAATATCCTCGATTTCTCTAAAATCGAAGCCAAGAAGCTCGATTTGGAAACGATCGATTTCGACCTCCTTACGCTTTTGGACGATTTCGCCGCCACACTGGCCGTCCCCGCGCATGAAAAAGGGCTGGAAATTCTCTGTTCAGTGGATCCCGATGTCCCAACGCTTTTGCGCGGCGACCCGGGAAGACTTCGTCAAATTCTCACCAACCTCGCCGGAAACGCGGTGAAGTTCACCCATATAGGTGAAGTGGTTGTTCACGTTTCGCAAGCCGGGAAAGAAGACGTCCGGGATCATGTCCTGCTGCGCTTTTCCGTCCGCGACACAGGAATCGGCATTCCCGGGGATAAAATCGGTCTGCTTTTTGAGAAATTCACGCAGGTGGATGCCTCCACCACGCGCCAATACGGCGGCAGCGGTCTGGGGCTTGCAATTTCCAAACAGCTTTGTGAATTGATGGGCGGGCAAATCGGCGTGAAAAGTGAGGTCGGCAAAGGGTCCGAATTTTGGTTTACCGCCCGTTTTGATTTGCAAACCGTCAAACACCCGCCGGAACAGGCTTTACCCGCCGATCTCCAGGGGGTGCGCGTGTTGATTGTTGACGACAACGGCACCAATCGTGAAATTCTGGCGACACGTCTGTCCTCCTGGGGCATGCGCCCTTACGAAGCCCAAGACGGTCCCAGGGCGGTTCAGGCCTGCTACCAAGCGTTGGATGAGAACGATCCATTCACGCTGGCCGTCATCGATATGCAAATGCCGGGGATGGACGGCGAAACGCTGGGGCGTATTCTCAAGGCGGACAAACGCCTCTCGAATCTTCGCCTGGTGCTTCTGACGTCGCTGGGTCGTAGAGGCGATGTCAAGCGAATTCAGGAGGCGGGGTTTTCCGCTTATGTCGCCAAGCCGATTCGCTATCAGGAACTCAAAACCCTCTTGTCTATGACCGTGACCCGCTCAAGCAATGAACCGACCTTCGTCGAACCGATTCTCAGCTCTTTTGACATTCAAGAAATTCCGAAAGTCTCAACCGCCGCCCATGTGAGGGTTTTGCTTGCGGAAGACAACCCAACCAACCAGCAGGTGGCTTTAGGCATGCTCAGAAGACTGGGCCTTCAGGCTGACGCTGTGACCAACGGCCGAGAAGTTCTCCAAGCCCTGGAAAGGCTATCCTATGATCTTGTCCTCATGGATGTGCAGATGCCGGAACTCGATGGTTTGGAAACGACACGCACCATCCGCGCTTGGCAGACCAAACCTGATGCTTCACCGGGAGAGCCGCTGTTTGACCCGCGCGTTCGGGCCTCAAAGATTCCCATCATCGCAATGACCGCCTATGCCATGGAAGAAGACCGGGAAAGGTGCCTGGCCTCCGGCATGAATGATTACGTCTCCAAACCCCTCACACCCAAAACACTTGCCGCGGCTCTCAACCGGTGGTTACCCAAGGATCATCAAGCCGACAAAAGCTCACCTGTTGGAATCCTTGAGAATCAACAAGGCACAGGTAAGCGGCCGACAATGGAACATCCGCCCCAGGCCGTTTACGACCATTCCGCCATGATGGATCGATTGATGGGTGATCAAGAGCTCGTCAAAGCGGTGATCAGACGGTTTTTGGAAGATCTCCCCCAACAAGTCAACCGACTGAAACAAAGTCTCGAGGCCGGAGACGCACAATCAGTCCATCGTCAGATTCACAGCATCAAGGGAGCCGCGGCCAACATCAGCGCAAACAGCCTTGTTTCTCTGGCGCTGCGGATGGAAAAAGCGGCAGCCGAGGGAAATTTGCAAAGCGTCACAGAAAGTCTGCCCGCACTCGAAAATCAGTTTGGACAATTTCAAAAGGCCGTAGCCGAGTTCATTTAGCCCGTTGCCCCTTATCCCCTGATTTTTGACAATCCGCCCAACGTGAGCAACCGGCAAAAGATCGCCCCCATCCACGGCAAAAGAATGTCCACCAAGAGTCGTTTTTAAGACTTGACCGTCCATAAAGACCTGTTCAAGTTTCACCGATTCGGAGCGGGGCCCCACCAACGGTTGACACCGAAAGAAGGGGCAAGGCGAACAAGGCACATCTGACCCCGTTTGGTCGGGCGGCGCTGCCGTCAGGGATAATGACGATCCCCGCCTTTTCCCTTTTTCCTTCAGCATCGTTCAAAGCGGACAGATTCCGAGCGACAAAATAGGTCTTTTCTGTTTGCCCCTGACAAATTTCTCTTGCCGATTCATCCCAAAGATCATAAGAGGGACTTGAAGGAGTTCAACGTTGAACATGATTTTAAAATATACTTTGGCTTGGTGCCCGATGATTGTCATCGCCATCGCCAACGGAATCGTCCGGCAGTTCGTTTACGGGCCGCAAATGAGCGAACTTTCGGCGCACCAAATTTCCTCTGTGACGGGAATTGCGCTTTTCTTTCTGTATACGATCGGGCTTGGCCGCCTGATGCCTCTGCAAAACGGACGTCAGGCTTTTCTAGTCGGTGGCATCTGGCTGATATTGACAGTGGCTTTTGAATTTTTCTTTGGTCTTTTGATCGTCGGTCACCCACTTGAAAAATTATTGTATGACTACAACATCGCCGCGGGACGCCTGTGGGGGGTTGTCCTGATCAGCCTTGTATTCATGCCGTATCTTGCTTATCGAATCCTCCTCGAAGGGTCAAGGTCGATGAAAGACACCCGGCGGGATGGGATGTGACATGAGACGGCCGTTTCGAGGATTTATGGTGAGGCGGCGCGAAATGGAGTAAAGCATGCCGGATTTTAAAACGGAGAAACTCAACCTGACTTACCCCTGCTTGTGGGTCTACAAGATCATCGGGTTGGATCAAAACGATATGCAGGCGGCGGTCAGCGAAATCATACAAGATCGAACCTGTAGAATTTCCTTCTCGCGGCAAAGCGAAAACGCCAAATACATCAGCCTCAATCTTGAGTTGATTGTGGAGAGCGAATCGCACCGCAGGGCGTTATATGACGCCCTCAGGGCGCATCAGGCCATCAAAGTGGTCTTATAGATTTGAAGATCCGGGTGAATCGGACGACTCTTGCCCCTTTGCATATCGCCGGATGTTGCCGCGGTGATTGAACACGATCAAGACGTAGGTCGCAAGCGCCCCCGCCGACGCTGGCCATGCCCATTGATAGGGTTCGGCATGCCCAATCGCCAACGCAGCCGCCATGAAGAAGGAGGCAATAAATGGTGCTCGTTTCACCCAATACACCGAAACCCACAAAATAGCCGCCAAAAGGGCGGCCCACGGCGCCGTCAAAAGCGTGAATCCAAAATAATTGGCGACACCCTTCCCCCCCCTAAACCCGTGAAAACAAGGAAAGCTGTTTCCCAGAACCAGAAAAAAAGCGGCCCACGCCAGCCAAACGCCCCCAAGATATTCTTTCGCCACGGCGGCGATCGCCATGGCCCGACCGATGTCGAGAACAAAAATCAAGACGGCCCAGGGAAGCCCTGCCAGTCGATAAACATTGGTCGTTCCGGCATTGCCGCTGAAACTCAACCTCGGATCTTTCTTGCCCGCGATCTTAAAAAATAAAATGGCAAAATTGACCGACCCGATCACATAAGCCAGCAGACCAATTAGAATGACTTTCTGCATACGCCTTCTCTGATCCAATCCGGCGGTTTCCGGCGCCCACCGGTAACATCACGCATTTTCAGCCCGAGAACCTCTTCGTATATTACACCATCGGCGTCAAAAATCCAGGCATGAAATGTAAAAGGTTCCCGGGAAACGTCGACCGGCACGATTCGGGCCACATACCTGCAACCGCTTCTCGTGGGCCGATAAATCGTCCTGGAATCAAAGCCGACGGGAAGGGCAACGACACCGCAAAAACGTTGCCCCCAAACACACGCCGCGTGCATGGCTGCATCGAAGGGGAAAGGCGATCCCAAAAGCGTTTCATCCCCCTCGGCGGCGCCTCCGTCAATCTCAACGACGGTGCCTTCTTCCGACATGGAAAGATCGCCGACCATGTTCTGAAAAGCCGGTCCGAAAGGGACCAGCCCCCGGTAGATCGAATCCGCGGAAAGTTGGATACAACCGGCCCCCAATGATTTTGCCGTGGAAAATGTCAGTGACGGCGAGGGAATTTGTGAAGACTGATCAAAGATCACCGCCGCGTTTTCCACGGTTCTTCGCACCAAGGCGCTTTTAGACGCAAACGATGAATAAAGTGTTGCGGCAATGCCCCGAACCTCCGGGCGGGTTTCTATTTGAACCTCCAAAAAACGGGCGTCGGAATCGAAAACGAGCAGCTTCTTGAAATGCGCCGAAGCCATCATTTTCACATGATCACGTGGGAATCGACTTCGAACGGCACGCGCAAGGGCGATCAAAATTTCCACCGCGGGAAAGATCATTCTTCCTTCAAATACATGATCGCGCAGATAGGGCTTGAGTTCAAGACGAACCGATCGACGATCGACTAGAGATGGTCGGGAAAAGTCTTCCATAAATGCACTGTTTTCGGATCCACCGCCACGGGTTTTCCGGCCGCGTTGGCGGCGCAGTGTTTGGTGTACCCGGTGCAGACGAGATAGCCTTTTTCCGCATGCGTGATCGCGTAGTCGAATTGCAGTCGCACGCGTTCCAAATTCACCGGTCGCGTGTGGATGTACATGACGTCATCGTAAAACAAAGGCTGATGAAATGTGATGCCCAAATCGATAATCGGATAGACGTATCCGCTTTCTTCTATCGCTTTATAAGAGTACGCCACATCCCGCATCAGCGAGGTCCGGCCGAATTCAAAATACCTGAGATAATTGGAATGATACACCACTTGGGAGCGGTCGGTGTCGGCGTAGAGCACTCGGTATCTGGCCCGATGCCAAACCAAACCGGTTGCCGGATCACGGACATAACGATCGTCATTGTGATAAATTTCAGGTTTAAAAGGTTTGGGTTTCATATTAAACGCTCCTGAAAATCACGCAACAGTTTGTCCCTCCGAAACCAAAGGCGTTGGACAGCGCGATTTCCACACTCTGTTTGCGAATCGCGTTCGGCACGACATCGATATCGGACATTTCCGGGTCAGGAATGTGATTGATCGTCGGCAAGATGAGTCCCTGTCGCATCCCTTCAATCGTCAGCGCCGCTTCAATGGCAGCGGTGGCCCCCAAGGTGTGCCCCAATTGAGATTTGTTCGACGAGACCGGAATTTTCCC
>CAZPTW010000115.1:6193-8233 GCA_964589235.1 uncultured Smithella sp.
CCGATCCCCTTGCCGAAAATTTCTCTCAGGCACTTGATCTCCGTGCGATCCCCCTTCGGGGTGGATGTCCCGTGGGCGTTGATGTATTGAATGTCTTCCGGTTGCAATTCCGCGTCAGCGATGGTTTCACGGATCGCCCGGATGATCGTGGGCGGATTGGGACTTGTGTAATGGTGCGCATCGGATGTCCACCCGACCCCCAGAACTTCGGCTCTGGGGGTCAAGCCGTGCGCCTTGATAACTTCTTCCGCCGCCAAAACAACCACCCCTGCCCCCTCCGAGAGCACAAACCCCTTTCGATCAAGACTGAAAGGTCTCGAGGCCTGGCGGTGGTCCTTGTAAGCCCGATCGTCCGGATGAACCTTGATGGTGGCGTTCATGTTGGCAAAGCCATGAATCAGTTCGGGTAAAATCGGCGTATCGACGCCGCCTGCCAAAACAAAATCACAATCTCCATCGCGGATCATGCGCGCACCGATGCCGATGGCGTGATTTCCCGAGGCGCAGGCGCCTTGCGGAGAAAAGATGGGGCCTGTAAATTTCAGGAGCATCCCCGCTTTGCCCGACGGCAGATTGGCGCACAAATTCGGCAAGAGATAGGGACTGACCCGCAAAGGGCCTCGGTGTTCCAAATCATGCACGGCGATGCGGTAGGCATCCGACCCGTTGAGGGCCGACCCGATCAGACAAGCCGTCCGGGGGGCGGTGTGTTCGTCCATGACCAGGCCGGCATTGGCCAGTGCCTCTTTGCAAACGGCCATCGTCAAAATGACAAAAGAGGCATTCCAGTTATACACTTCCTTGGCGTCGGTAAAATCGAGTTCCAGCGGGAACCAATCCGGGATTTCTCCCACAATGTCGCAGGCGGATTCGACTTTACAGCGCGTCACCTTACGAAACCCCGCTTCGCCCTTGACGGCCCGCGTCCAGGTTTTTTCAAAGGTACTCCCAAGCGGTGTCGCGGCGCCGTAGCCGATCACAAATACTCGGCGGTTTTTGGGTGCTTTCATGTCTCTATCCTTGCGATGGCGTTCAACTCACAGCTTTTCACGTTTTGCCTTCTTCCTTGTGATGTGCAGCTTGAACCATTTGTCTTCAGTCGATCCGCTGCAAAACGACGCATGAATTGCATCCGCCGAATCCGAACGCATTTTTCAAGACAAACTCCTGTTTCAAATTCCTAGCGGCTTCCGGCACGCAATCGAGCGGTATGTCGGGATCCGGCTCATAGTTGATCGTCGGCAGCAGTGTGTCATGGAGCATCCCTTCAATGGCCAGGATGGTTTCGATGGCGGATGAGGCCCCCATGGCGTGCCCCATCTGTGATTTATTGGCCGACACGGGAGGAACACGCTTGCCGAAGATGTTGATCAAGGCCTCCGCTTCGATTTTGTCGCCGATTTTCGTCGATGTGGCATGAGCGTTGACGGCGGCGATATCATCAGGCGTCAAACCGGCCGAGGCCAACGTCAATTCGATACACCGTTGGACGGTCGGCAGATTCGGCGCCACAAAGTGGTTGGCATCCGACGTCATGGCATACCCGGCCAGAGCGATTTTCGCCTGCAGCCCATGCGCTTTCACAAAATCTTCGGAAGCGAGGATCAGACCGGCTGCGCCTTCAGACACCACGAAACCTCTACGGGTCCGTGAAAAAGGACGGCTCGTCTTTTCCGGTGGATCCGGCCTCTGGCCTTCTTTGGGACGATAGGCGCCGTTCATGGTGGCGAACCCGGCCAAAATGGGCTCCACCAAGGGGAAGTCGACGGCACCCGCGATCACCATGTCCGCCAGATTTTGTTTGATCATCATGTCGCCGACGATCATCGACGTCACGCCGGTGGCACAAGCGGTGATGGTGGAACAGATCGGCCCGGTCGCCTTGGTCAGTATCGATACCTTACCGCCGACCATGTTGATGCAGGAGTTGGGATTGGCGAAAGGGTGCGGTAATTTGTGATCGGCGATCCACTGACGGTCGGCCTGAAGAACCGCGTCCAACCCCCCCAACGCGGAGCTGAAAGTGACGGCTACTCGGGG
>CAZPTW010000116.1:0-8194 GCA_964589235.1 uncultured Smithella sp.
GGATGAAAATTTCGAGGTGCCGGCAGAGGGGTACTTTCAGGAAAACGGCGGCATTTTGATCGCCAATCCCAATGCGCCGACAGGTCGGGGCGTGGACCTTCGGGTCATCGAAAAAATCATCGATGGCAATGCCAAGAGTGTGGTGATTCTGGATGAGGCGTATATTGATTTCGGCGGAACCACCGCCGCCGGTCTGGTTGAACGCTATTCGAATCTGCTGGTGATCCGGACGCTTTCCAAATCCTATTCCCTCGCGGGGTTGCGTGTCGGGTTCGCGTTGGGCGACACGGAGTTGATCGAGGGAATCGTTCGGGTCAAAGATTCCATCAATTCCTATACGGTGGATCGTCTGGCTCAAGCAGGAGCACGCGAGGCGATCAAGGACGACGCATATTTTCAGGAAACGCGAAGAAAAATCATGCAAACGCGTGAGCGTGTCTCGAAGAAACTGCTGGCGGCCGGGTTCAATGTGGTTCCCTCGCAGGCCAACTTTGTTTTTGTCGGCCACAGCAACTATCCAGGGCAATTCCTGTTCCAGGCCTTGCGGGAGAGGGGAATATTGGTTCGTTATTTCAACAAGCCGAAAATCGACAATTACCTGCGTGTGACCATCGGAACCGATGAGGAAATGGACCGCTTTGTGGAAGAAATCGAGAACATCTGCCGAAAGAGAATTTGAGGTCGGATTCGGGAGAGGGGGGAGAAGCCTCTTTATTGGGCCGCGCCGTTTCGGCGACTTGACGGCCTCCGACCGAACCGCCTTGATCCCCGTATCCAAGATGCTCTTGACAGAAGAGATTGAAACACGTATTCTTCCGGCCGTGAAACAAACGCCTGTTAAGTGTTTAACCTATATGGAAAAATCCCGCAGGATGCCGACACGAAATCACCGACCCCTGAAGAAGGAACCCCTATGCCGATTACAGAAATTCTAGCCCGTAACGCCGCTCTCTATGGCGAAGAAGTGAGCCTGATCGAAATCAATCCGGAAATAAAGGAAAAGAAAGCCAGTTGGAAAGAATACGACCTTGTCGAGACCAATCCCGAAAAGAGATACCGCAGGGAAATGACCTGGCGCGAGTTTGACGACAAGGCGAATCGTTTGGCCAATTTCCTTTTGGGAAGAGGTCTGGAAAAAGGACACAAAGTCGGCATCCTGTTGATGAACTGCCTGGAATGGCTGCCGATCTATTTCGGGGTTCTGAAGACCGGCGCCTTGGCGGTTCCGCTCAACTACCGCTACACAGCCGATGAAATCAAATATTGTCTGGATTTGGCCGATTGCGATGTTTTGATTTTCGGACCGGAATTCACCGAACGGATCGATGGAATCCGCGATTCCATTCCGAAGATCAAGATTCGGCTTTATATGGGCGTGGACGGCCCCTCCTTCGCGGAGAACTATTACGCGCTTACGGCGTGCTGTTCTTCCGCCGCGCCGAAAATCACGCTGTCCGACGACGATGACGCGGCGATTTATTTTTCATCCGGAACCACCGGTTTCCCCAAGGCGATCCTTCATTCACATCGTGCCTTGGTCATGTCTTGCGAGGTGGAGCAGAATCACCACAAGCAATCGCGCGAAGACAATTTTCTCTGTATCCCTCCGCTTTACCATACAGGGGCCAAAATGCATTGGTTTGGCAGTTTTTTGGCAGGAAGCAAAGCGGTTCTTTTGCGTGGCGTCAAACCGGAATGGATTCTCAAAACAGTCTCCGACGAGCAGGTGACGATCGTCTGGCTTTTGGTCCCTTGGGCGCAAGATATTTTAGATGCCGTCGAACACGGAGATTTGAAACTTTCCGATTACAAACTCGATCAATGGCGGTTGATGCACATCGGAGCCCAGCCGGTTCCGCCCAGCCTCATCAAACGCTGGCTTAAGTGCTTTCCTCATCATGAATACGACACCAATTACGGACTATCGGAATCCATCGGTCCTGGATGTGTTCACTTGGGGATTGAAAACATCCATAAGGTCGGAGCGATCGGCAAGGCCGGCTATCAATGGGAGACGCAAATTGTCGATGAGAAAGGCAGACCTGTGAAACAAGGTGAAGTCGGCGAGCTTTGCGTCAAAGGGGCGGGTGTGATGAAGTGTTATTATCGGAATCCTGAAGCCACGGCCGAAATCCTCAAAGACGGATGGCTGTTCACCGGCGATATGGCGAGGATGGATGAAGACGGCTTCATTTATCTGGTCGATCGTAAAAAAGACGTCATCATCACCGGCGGTGAAAATATCTATCCGGTACAGATCGAGGATTTCTTGCGGACGCACGAGGCGATCAAAGACGCGGCGGTGATCGGTCTTCCGGATCACCGGCTGGGGGAGATCGTGGCGGCGATTATCGAATTGAAACCCGGCCATTCGGCGACGGAGGCGGAAATGGCCAAATTCTGTGATGCGCTGCCGCGGTATAAACGCCCGCGCCGAATCATCTTTGATCAAGTGCCTCGCAATCCCACCGGAAAAATCGAAAAGCCACGGCTTCGTGAAAAATACTGCGGCAAGGAAAGTCTGATCGAGGCTCAAATTGTGAGCCGCTGAGGCAGATCAATGGCGGTGAAGCCCAGACCGCGTTCTGTGCCGCAGGGGTGGTTTCTTGTGGCTTTGACGTCTTGATCGGTTGGGGGGCCGGCTGTTTGACGGATCGGCCTGTTTTGATGATCAACGATATATTTGGAGCCAAGGAGTTTTTCAGATGGACGATCGCCATTTCGGCCGGGTGCGTTTTCTCCGGGGAGAAAACGGCGGCAGGTATCCCTTCAATCATTCTTTGTATCTCCAAGGTGATTTCGTCCGGGTCATCGTCGACCCGGCTTGTTCGAAGGCCAAGCTGACCCGTTTGAAGGAGGAGGGGGTGGATCAGGTATGGCTGTCCCACTGGCATGAAGATCATATCCATTACCTCAATCTCTTTGAGGATTGCGCGCTTCGTCTGTCAGAGAGGGATTTCCCCCCGCTGACGGATATCAATATCTTTCTGGATTGGTATGGTTTATTGAGTCAGGCGCAGCGCACTCACTGGGCGGAGGTGATGGAAAGAGATTTCGAATTCAAACCCAGGAGCGCCGCGATGTTTTTCAAAAACGATGAAATCATTGATTTGGGCGGCGTCACGGTACAGGTGATTCCGACCCCTGGCCACACGCCGGGGCATTTATCGTTTTACATGCAGGAGGAGGGGATTCTTTTTCTCGGAGACTACGATTTGACGTCGTTTGGCCCCTGGTACGGCGATGTGTATTCCAGCATCGAGGAGACTCGGGCATCCATTCGGAAATTGAAATCCGTCCCCGCGCGACGTTGGGTGGCCTCGCATGAAGCCGGCCTTTATGAAGTCAATCCCGGGCCGCTTTGGGAGGCATACGAAAAAACGATCGATGATCGGGAAGGGAGACTGGTCGATTTTCTGAAACAGCCCAAAACGATTGCTGAGATTTGTTCGGCATGGATCATTTATCGGAAGCCTCGCGAACCCAGGGAATTTTATGAATTCAACGAGCGGCTCATGATTGAAAAACATCTGGAGTCTTTGCAGCGGCGAAACATGGTCGTTCGCGAAAACGACTGTTACCGGAGGATTTGACTTGATTAAACGATTGAGCGGTTGTAAAACAAAACCAAGAAGCGATAAATCGAGATCAGGAGGCAGACCCAGGGAGAGAAAATGATCGCTTATCAACTTTCAATCTTTGCGGAGGACAAGCCGGGTAAGCTCGCGAATGTGACGCGGGTTCTGGCCAAAGCCCACATCAGCATTCGCGCAACCACCATCGCGACGTCTGATACCTTTGGTGTCATCAATCTGATCGTGGATGATCCCAAAAGGGCGGAGAAGGCGCTTTCAGACGCCGGTATGACGGTGCATTTGAAGAATGTGCTGGCCGTATTGATTCCGGATCAACCCGGCGGTCTCGATCAATTGATGCAGCTGCTTTATCGGGAGGGGATCAATATCAACAACGCATACGGTTTTGTCCTGGAATCCGCGGAAAAAGCTGTCTTTGTTGTGGATGTGGATCAGATCGAGAAGACGGAGAAACTCGTCGAAGCCAACGGTTTTCAAACTTTGGACACGGAGACCCTCTCGAGAATCGAGCCTTCCCATACCCAAAAGCCGTAAATGAGGAGCAAACGATGACGCATCAGGATAGAGGAAAATACGACAAGAAGCATCCCGAAGGGACGAAGGTCGATGAGATCTTGAAGCGCGAAATCCTCAACGTGTCCAAGGACGATCGTATTTCATGTCTGGCGGCGGAAAAGGTTTCCCGGCGCACCGGCAGGCCCCTTGCGGAGATCGGCGTCGCCATCGACGTTCTCAATATCAATATCGCCCAATGCCAGCTGGGTCTTTTCGGGTTCAGCGCCTCGGAAAAACGTGTTCCCGCCGCGGAATTTGTCGCTCCCGACCTCGAAGCCGTCATCCGCGAAGCACTGGTCGACGGCAGACTGCCTTGCAGTGCCGCGTGGGAAATCGCCGACCGGGTCAAAATCAAGCGATGGGATGTCGCGGCTGCCTGTGAAAATCTGAAAATCAAGATCAAGCCTTGCCAGCTGGGGGCCTTTTAGGCCTGCAAGTTGCCGTCGAGTGTGCCAGGGTGGACGGTTGGGAGGAGGGCGTTTTTTGAATCCTCCCTGTTTCAGGGTTCGATAAGACGGAATGAAAACGAAAAGAGGGCGTCATTCACGTTTTCGGGCGTTTTTGTCGACGGGATGGTCACCGTTTGATGATAGGGCGATCTCATCGCTCAGAAAACCACATTATTCATGACGTTGGAGCGCTCCTCCCCGAAAGGATCGTTCAAGTGACGGGGCAGGCGCTTGGACGCAAACGACACAACATCGTGACGGTTTGAGGTGGCCGGGCGTCCATGCATGAATTCATCCTTTCGAAAGGGTTGAAAAATGATTCTTGATTGGCCGGACATTTACAAGGAAAGGCTCACAGACGCTCAAAGCGCCTTGTCGCGAATTCGGCGGGGAGCGCGGATCTTCATCGGCTCGGCCTGCGGTGAACCGAGGCTTTTGGTCAAAACGCTTCTGGACATGGCCGAAAACTTCGCCGACGTCGAGATCATTCATTTCCTTGATCTGGGGCTCACCGATTACACCTCTGACATGTACACGGAGCACTTCCGGCACAACGCGCTTTTCATCGGCGCGAGCGCCCGGGAGGCGATCAAAGCGGGACGCGCGGACTATACGCCCATTTTTCTATCCGAAGTGCCGGTTTTGATGCAGCGCGGTTCCATGCCGGTCGATGTGGCTCTCATCACTGTGTCACCACCGGATATGAACGGATATGTGAGTTTGGGGATTTCCGTGGATATCACCAAGACAGCGGCGGAGACGGCGCGTTATGTGGTGGCGGAAGTCAATCCCAATATGCCCAGGACACTGGGGGACAGCTTCATGCACGTAAGTCAAATTTCCGCGTTTGTCCGCAGCGACCTGCCTCTTTTGGAATTTCAACAGACGGCGCCGGACCATATCGCCCGGGCGATCGGCCAGTTGATCGCCGATCTTATCGACAATGAATCCACCATCCAGACCGGAGTCGGAAAAATTCCCAATTCCGTTTATCCGTACCTTGCCAACAAGAAAGATTTGGGGGTCCATACGGAAACGTTTACCGACGGCTTGATCGGTCTCATTGAAAGCGGTGTGGTGACGTGCCGGAAAAAATCGCTTCATCCCGGGAAAGTCGTGGCCGCTTTTTGCATGGGCACCCGACATCTTTACGACTATATTCACAACAATCCGCTTTTTGAGTTCCGGCCCTGCCAGTACGTCAACGACCCCTTTGTCATCGCCCAGAATGAACGCATGGTGTCGATCAATTCCGCTCTGACCGTCGATTTGACCGGTCAAGTCTGTTCGGATTCCCTTGGTTTTGAATTCTACAGCGGCATCGGGGGGCAGGTGGATTTCGTTCGAGGCTCGGCTATGTCCAAGCGCGGCAAGTCCATCATGGTGCTGCCTTCCACGACGGATGATGGAAAATATTCCCGGATTGTACCGTATCCGTCGCCGGGGAGCGGCGTTGTGGTGACGCGCGGCGACATTCATTATGTGGTGACGGAGTACGGTATCGCCTATGTGCATGGAAAATCCATCCGCGACCGAGCGATGATGCTGATCAACATCGCCCATCCCGATTTCCGTGACGAGCTTCTGGATGCGGCCAAAAAACAGGGATACATTTATCGGGATCAAAAGTTGCCGGTCGTCTTGTACCCGAAAGAATATGAAACCACCTGGATCGACAAGAAAGGGGTATCGCTCTTTTTCCGGCCGGTCAAGGCCACAGACGAACGGGCGATTCAGGAAATGATCTACGATTTGCCTGAACAGGATGTGTACACACGGTTTTTTCACAGTTTGAAATCATTTTCCCATAAAGTCGCCATGCCGTTGGCGGCGATCGATTATAAGGACAAAATGGCCATTGCCGCGGTCATCGGGCGAGAAGAGCCCGAAAGCCGAGAGAAAATCGTGGCCATCGGGCGCTACGAGAACGATCCCAAGACGGGTTTTGCCGAGGTGGCGTTCACGACCCGCAAGGACTGGCAAAACCGGGGCATCGGGACGTTTCTTCTGAAATATCTGATCCGCATCGCGAAAGAAAGAAACATCGCGGGATTTACAGCGGATGTGTTGGCCCGTAACGCCGCCATGATGCAGGTTTTTTCTAAATCGGGCTATACGATGACGACACATCTGGAGGAAGGCGTCTACGAACTGAAAATCGATTTTACGGCGGAGGAAAATAAATAACGAAGATCATGAAGGAACACAAAGACAAGGAGATGATGACGGAGACGCGAAGAGACTTCATTAAGAAAAGCGCGTTATTGTGCGCTTGGGCGAGCCTTCCCTCCGGTTTCATCACTCCGGTGAAGGCGGCGCAACCTTCCTATAAAACCCGCGATCCCAAAAACGCATTGGTGTTGTATTACAGCCAGACGGGTCTGACCGCCCGTTATGGCAGATTGACGGCCTGCACACTGAAAGCCAAGGGGCTTTTGGTGGATTATGTCGATATGCAGACATTTCATAAAGATCGTCTGGGCCAATATGATCTCATCATCGTCGGTTCGCCGGTTTTTTATTACGACATCCCCTCCAACGTGAGGGACTGGCTGGGCACGATCCCGAAGATCACCGGCACGCCGGTGGCGGCGTTTGTTTCTTTCGGCGGGCCGGAAGGCAATCAGCGAAACGCCGTCTGCAGATCGCTTGGACTTTTGGCTGCCGCGGGCGGTGTTCCCGCGGCACTGGGAATGTTTCGCAGTATTCCCGCCTACCCAACCCCGGCATGGGATTCCGACAATCAACGCTCGGCCGAGCATCTGCCTGATTCGGCCACGTATGATGCGGTGCGTCTTTTTTCCTGTCAGATCCTGGAGCGGATCGCGGCCGGCGAATCGATACCGTTTGAGATGCAGCCCGCGGTCAGAGAATATCTAAGGTATTTGCCGTTGATTTGGTTCAACAAGAAGGCGATCAGCAAACACACTGTGGATGCCGGAAAATGTATTTCATGTGGGACATGCGTCAAAAAGTGCCCGGTGGCGGCGATCCGGCCCGAAAAACAATTCGTGGATCGGGACAAATGTTTGGCCTGTTTCGGTTGCCTGAACAACTGTCCAGCGGACGCCGTCGTGATGGACTACGCCGGAAAGCGTTTATATGGGTTTTTGCAATATCTCAAGCGTCGAAAAATCACCATTTTGGAGCCACCGGAATTTCAGGGGTGTTCTTTTGATCCAAAGACTGTTTGACCTCAGATATCGGAATCCGTTACCAAAAGACGAAATCATGGGGAAGGTCGACCCTTGCGGGGACGGGTGTGGCAGACACGCTTTCTTTCAAGGATGAAATCTTATGGATGTGATGGTCATTGTCTTTTTGCTTCTGATCAACGGTCTTTTCGCCATGTACGAGATCGCGCTGGTTTCCGCGCGCCGACTCAAACTGGAAGAGGAGGCCAAGGCAGGACGACGAGGCGCCCAGACGGCCCTCGCCCTTCTGGCGGAACCGGAGAAGGTGCTGTCGGCCATCCAGGTGGGGATCACGTTGGTCGGGATCGTGTCCGGCGCCTATGGCGGAATGATTCTGGCGGACGATCTCGCGCGTTTTCTTGTCCAAATTCAGATCCCCTCGACCTACGCGAAAAGTGTG